>NZ_JADBUB010000053.1:0-7493 GCF_020245865.1 Microcystis sp. M169S2 | reverse complement strand
TTTGCTTGAATACAGTGGAATGTACGATTAGGGAGGGAAGTTATCGTTTTTCTAAGATAACTCGACCGACCCAACTGCAACAAAAAGCGTTAGATTTATTGGGAGTTTCCCTAATTTGTAGCCAGTAACGGGGCACTGGAAATTCTTTTAATCCCTTCTACGGCACAGCTTATGCCTTTTTGTCAACCGGGAAGTCCAGTTATATGTAGTCCATACTCAGCGGATTTAGTATCAAAAAAAATCGGGCTAGAAATAGCTTCCAACCCCATAGGATTCATAACCTAATTAGTGATTAAATTCTCGACTTAGTAAGCGTCCTGTAGTTCATAGAATTCGGGAGAAACGTAATCTTTGCGTAGAGGCCAACCGACCCAATCTTCTGGCATTAAAATCCGTTTCAGGTGGGGATGTCCTTCATAAATAATGCCGAACATATCATAACTTTCTCGTTCTTGCCAGTCAGCGGCTTTCCAAATCCAGTAAACCGAAGCAACCCGGGGATTATCTCTAGGAAGAAAGACTTTTAAGCGCACTTCCACGGGACTATCGACATTATCGGTTACTTTGACCAGATGATAGAAACTAACTAATTCCTTACCCGGTCCCAAATCGTAAGCGCCCTGACATTGGAGATAATTAAAGCCATAAGCGAATAAAGCAGTGGCCAGAGGAATTAAAAAGTCTGGTTCTACTTTAATCAATTCCACACCACTATGGTCAGCTTCTAAAGCTTGATGATCAAAACCATTTTCGCTTAACCAAATCGAAGTGGGGCCAGCTTGCACAATAGCTGTGGTTTCTTCAGTCATTTAGATTTCTTCCTTTTGTTTCGTGGTCAAAAGAGCGGGAGGAACCGGCATACCAGTGGCTTCTAGTAACTCTTTCGGAGGTGCTTGACGGGTAGCCGATTGTAGATATTTACCCGTAAGAATCGGTTCCGTGGCCTGCATTTTGTGGGTGGTGCTGTAATAACGATTGGTTTGTTGGAGGACAGTCCCACGTTCTTGAATAGATTCGTTAGCGACTTTTTTCCGCAGTTTAATAATTGCATCGATAATCGCTTCCGGACGGGGGGGACAACCGGGTATATAGACATCGACGGGGATAAGTTTATCTACCCCTCTGACTGCGGTGGTGGAGTCACTGCTGAACATTCCCCCCGTAATCGTACAGGCACCCATGGCGATAACGTATTTGGGTTCTGGCATTTCTTCGTACAGACGCACCAAAGCGGGGGCCATTTTCATGGTAACTGTACCGGCAGTGATGATTAAATCGGCTTGCCGGGGACTAGAACGGGGAACTAAACCAAAGCGATCAAAATCAAAACGGGAACCAATCAAGGCCGCGAACTCGATAAAACAGCAAGCTGTACCGTATAGCATCGGCCAAAGACTTGACAAACGCGCCCAGTTATACAGGTCATCAACGGTAGTGAGAATGACATTTTCCGATAAATCCTGGGTAACTTTGGTGCGTTCGATGGGATTGAGGATTTTTTCGCTTTGTTGTTCGATAATTTGCTTAAATTCGCTGGTAGGGTTGGGACTCATCGGGTTATCCTCTCATGAAAAGTCAAAAATAAGGAAAATTATGGCCGTTATGACCATTCTAAGGCTCCTTTCCGCCAAGCATAGACGAGAGCAACCACAAGGATAGCAATAAAGATCAATGCTTCTACAAAAGCTAATAGGCCTAATTGATTGAAAGCTACTGCCCAAGGGTAGAGAAAGACGGTTTCCACGTCAAAAACCACGAAAACGAGGGCAAACATATAATAACGAATGTTAAACTGAATCCAAGCACCGCCGATCGGTTCCATCCCCGATTCATAGGTGGTGCGTCTTTCCGGACCCCCACCACTAGGTCGCAGGACTTTTGAGGCCGTTAGGGATAGGATTGGTACTAAACTGCAAGCGAGCAGAAATCCTAGAAAATACTCGTAACCTTTGAGGACAAACACTGGGTTTTTTTTCTCCTTATTCGCTATCGACAGGGGAAGTTGTCGGCATCTCTATGGCTACTTATTATAGAGGCTTTAGCAACCCGTCTCCTTCTCAAAAGCAGCATTGAAGATGTTTATCGATACCATTAGCTAATCATCGGGTTGAGCTTCGCTTCTGTCTCTGTTTTGCTCTTAACTCTGACGGGGTGACAAGGAAGCCTACAATCCCTATGAGAAGAGAATTGTAGCCAAATATGGTAAAAAAAAAGTGGCTGCGATCAGCTGTTGACTACTCAATGAGTACCAGAGTGGTAAGTTCGAGCATTTGTACTAAAATTTCTCCTAGGCAGTTCAAATTATGAGAAATGCTGTCCACCGGATTATAGTTTGTTTGTTAATGCACAGGCTCAAAGCAGCGATCGCTTAAGACAATATATCATTAAGTACCTATAGCGGTGTGCAGTCGTATGAGGTACAGTGTCACGAGCTATAAACCATGCTAGGCAAAGCTTGGTCTGTATCTCACTCAAGCGCTTACCGCTATAAGCAAAATTAATTACATATATCTAACCACCTCTTGCCTTTTGCCTCTTGCCTTTTGCCTATCCTAACCAAGAAATTAATTTTGCACGACTACTTATGCAGTTACTAAAAATGACTCGCTATAATTTTGCTAAATCTCTTAATGGCTTGTTTTTGTCTTCAAATAAGACTGATTAGATAATGAGGATTACAATTTAAATAGTGACGAGTACAATTTACAATCCCCAGCCAGATTAACTTTGTTAGCTATAGCATCCCTAAATAAAATGTGAAAAGGTATCGTATTTTTTAAGGTTAGGAAAATTCAATAATTGAAATTTACAAAAAACTCGAACAGTCATTTAACCACAGGAAAACTTTTCGCCATCCCATAAAATCTGCTCAAAAGAGTTGTTAACTGTAGCCAAATCGTTTCTACTAGATTTTCTTCGATTTGGTGCGTTATCAGTTTTCTGCTGACGTTCTTTGCGCTATTTGCCCGAATCAACCCTTTTTAAGGCATTAGGGAAGGATGGGCTATGCAGACTTTTGTTTTAGGAGACTAGGCTATTGTATCAACTTTTAATTAAACAGCTAATCTGCTAAAGTGATAAGTAAATATTATTTTAAGTTTATTTAAGGCTGTCATTACTAATGCTAAGTTGAGCCGGGTAAATTTTCCCGTAGTATCAGAAAGGAAACTCATTCGACCCGTTCAGTTTAAACGGCGAGAAAAGGGATTTTAAGACTGAGGAACAACCTATGGCAAAGAAAACAAAGACAACCACTTATAAAGTCACACTGAAAACACCAGGTGGCGACCAGACAATTGATGTTCCCGATAATGAATATATTCTCGAGGCAGCAGAAGCAGAAGGATTAGATTTACCCTTTTCTTGCCGTGCTGGTGCTTGCTCTAGTTGCGCTGGTCAAATCGAATCTGGTAGCGTTGATCAATCCGATCAATCCTTCTTAGATGACGATCAAATTAAAGCGCGTTTTGTCCTCACCTGTGTGGCCTATCCGACTTCTGACTGTGTGATCATCACCCACAAAGAAGAAGATTTGTACTAATTTAACTCAATATTTGGGGGTTAGATACTCCAACAATACAACAATAATAGAGCGGGAACTGTAAGAGCGACAGTTCTCGCTTTATTTGTATTTTTGCCTCTTGACTCGACAGTGAGATACAGCCAAAAAATTAATCCTGCTAGAGGTTTCCTACAAATTCATAATCATATGGTAGTATAGTTATAAAGTTATACAAAAGGAGTCAGAGATCATGCTATTCCGTCAGATGTTCGATCCCGAAACCAGCACTTATACTTATTTGATTGCCGATCCCGTCAGCAAGGAAGCGGTATTGGTGGATCCAGTCCTGGAACAGGTGGAAAGGGATGATCGGCAATTACGGGAGCTAGGATTAACGCTAAAATATTGTTTAGAAACCCATATTCACGCCGATCACGTCACAGGAACTGGAAAATTAAGGCAAATCACAGGCTGTCTGGGTATAGTTCCCGAAAATGCCCAAGTAGCCTGTGCTGATCGCCATCTGACGGATGGAGAGGAATTGTTAGTAGGAAATATCACCATCAAAGCGATCGCTACTCCTGGCCACACCGATAGTCATCTAGCCTATTTAGTCAATAACAGTCATATTTTGACAGGAGATGCCCTATTTATCCGGGGTTGTGGTCGTACCGACTTCCAAAGCGGCGATGCTGGTACTCTCTTTGATTCGGTCACGCAAAAACTTTTCAGTCTCCCCGATAGTACCCTAGTTTATCCCGGCCACGACTATCGCGGTTTAACTGTCTCTACCATTGCCGAAGAAAAACAATACAATCCCCGTTTTGTCGGACGTAACCGCAGACAATTTATCGAGTTTATGAACAGTCTTAATTTACCAGATCCCAAAAAGATCATGGAGGCGGTTCCCGCTAACCAAGGCTGCGGTAATTTAGGAGTTGTTTTAGCTTAAAAATCTATTCAGGAGATTAACGATGACCCGTACCACAAATCAAGCAAAATTACTAGAATTTGATGCCCATACTTTAAAAAACTTAATTGAGCGCGGAGAAGTTTGCTTAATTGATGTGCGAGAACCGGGGGAGTACGCCAGCGATCGCATTCCAGGGGCCAAATTAGTACCACTTTCCAGTTTTAACCCTAATTCGATCGCTTTTGACCCCAATCAAACCCTAGTTCTCTATTGTAATTCCGGCAGCAGATCCACTGTAGCGGCACAAAAACTGATTGCGGCAGGATTTAGCCAAGTTGCCCAGCTTAAAAACGGCTTAAATACTTGGAAAAGTGCGGGTTATACCACTGAAAAAGACCAAAATGCGCCAATTAGCCTATTTCGTCAGGTGCAGATCGTTGCTGGTTCCCTAGTAGTCCTCGGAACAGTACTAGGAGCCTTTCTCTCGCCTTGGTTCCTGATTTTAAGCGGTTTTGTCGGTTCTGGTCTAGTTTTTGCGGGAATTAGTAATACCTGTGCTTTAGCTATGCTTCTGGCTAAACTTCCCTATAATCAACCCCATCAGTAAGCAGTAATCAGTAATCAGTAACCAGTAAATAATAAAATATGATTTCCTGATAACTGATAACAAGAGAAGAATCTAAAACCTAAGATGTACTTAGTTTCTAGCCTTCTTTTTAGGTAGGAGAATTGTCAGATTCTTTACTTGGGGCCTGTTGCCTTCAGAAACTGATAACTGATAACTGATCACTGATCACTGATAACTGAAATGACTTGGTTAATTGGACATTTATTAGCCGTTTGTACGGGGATTAGTCTGGGATTGCTGGGAGGAGGAGGTTCTGTACTAGCATTACCGATTCTAGTCTATGTGATGGGAGTACCGACCAAATCGGCGATCGCTATGACGCTTCTAGTCATCGGTAGTGTCAGTTTACTCGCCACGATTCCCCACTGGAAAAAAGGCAACATTAACTTAAAAACCGCTTTTATCTTCGGTTCTGCCACGATGGTAGGGACTTTTTTGGGAGCAAGATTAGCCACATTACCCCTCGTCACTGCCACCTTCCAGATGCTCCTGTTTGCAATACTAATGGTAATAGCAGCAGCCTTTATGATTAGTAGATCAACACAGATAGATAATCCTGATTATAAAGCCCGCGATCGGCAAAAAAATCTGACTCTCTACCCCCAACCAGTGTGCCGATATTGCTGGCTCTGGTTAATGAGCGAAGGAATCGCTGTGGGTGTCCTGACGGGATTAGTTGGGGTTGGGGGAGGCTTCGCTATCGTTCCCGCGCTGGTATTATTGGGCAAAATCCCCATGGTTCAAGCGATCGCCACTTCCCTGCTGATTATTTCCCTCAATTCTGTAGCCGGATTACTGGGCTATTTAGGTCATATTAGCGTCGATTGGCAGTTAACCCTATCCTTTGCTTTTGCGGCTGCTCTCGGTACTCTTATCGGTTCCTATCTGGGACAGTTTGTGTCCGCAAAACAGTTACAAAAAGGTTTTGGTTATTTTCTCTTAGCGATCGCAACTTTAGTTTTAATTCAAAATCGTCACATCCTGCACAATTTCCTGACTCCGAAAGTCCATTCTCTCATCCCGGCGGAAAAGGTTAGATTTATTCAGCCAACCCTACTTAAGACTGATAACGGATAACCGATCACCGATGACTGATTATCGGCCCACTTCAGCGAAAATCTCGGCTAAAATCTCTCCAGCACCAGCTTCGCGCACTTTATGGGCTAAATCTCGTCCTAAGACTTCCCCATGGCTAGGATCACCGCTAACCGAGTCCTTAATCAGGTGCTTACCGTCGAGACTGGCCACCATACCCGTTAAAGTTAGGATACCATGCTCGATCGCCGTATTCACTCCGATGGGAACTTGACAACCCCCCTCCAACTCGCGTAAAAAAGCGCGTTCAGCATAGCATCTATCGCGACTAGGGGCGTGTTCCAACACTTTTAGGACTTCCAAAACCTCCAGATCAGCATCGCGGCATTCTATCCCTAAAGCCCCCTGTCCCACCGCATGGAGAGAAATTGCCGCCGGAATAACCTGATGAACTCGATCGCCTAATCCTAACCTTTCTAGTCCCGCTACTGCCAGAATAATCGCGTCGTATTCTCCCGCGTCCAGTTTTGCCAGACGGGTGTTGACATTGCCGCGCACATCTTTAAAAGTCAGATGGGGATAATGATAACGCAACTGGGCCAATCGCCGCAGGGAAGAAGTCCCCACTACTGCACCTTCCGGTAAAGTGTCTAATTGATAGTCTTGATTTTGGCTATTTACCACCAAAGCATCGGCCGGATTAACCCTTTCGGTGACGCAACCCAAGATTAAGCCTTCGGGTAAATTAGTGGGCAGATCCTTGAGAGAATGGACGGCAAGATCGATCGATCTATCCAACATTCCCACTTCTAATTCTTTGGTAAATAAACCCTTATCACCGATTTTCGCCAGGGCCACATCGAGAATTTTATCGCCTTGGGTACTCATCGTCTCCACCTCAAACTGTCGATGGGGGTGGTGTTTACTCAATTCTGCCTGTACCCAATAGGTTTGTACTAGGGCTAACTGACTTTTACGCGAACCGATACGCAGGGAACGAGGAGGACTAGAAACGGACATATCTGAAGTAGGAATGTAAGTAAACATCTATCTGACTGCTCGATCTAGACTATCCTGATCTCACCCCCTGTTGAGTAATCACTTTCTAGGTTAGGCATAAATAGTTACATCTCTTAATATTTTTAGACAAATAGGGTGATGGGGTTTTCAGAAAGGGGTCAAAGTTTTAAGGTCAGTGGTTCGGTTGCTGGTCTTGTGTCTTGTAGTCTTGTAGGGAGCATCTCACTTATGCAATGAGTATTAATGCTTAGAGCCGTCAAAAACTAGAAAATCTTCAACTTGATCACAAAGAGAAATGAGATTATAATATTTATAACTTACAATTCAGAATATAGCTAGATGGTAGGAATAATTCAATGTTATCAGAAAAGGAAAAAAGAATTAAAGAGTTATGT
>NZ_JADBUB010000052.1:0-6250 GCF_020245865.1 Microcystis sp. M169S2 | reverse complement strand
TTCCTACGATGTTCATCAAAAATTAAATGTTTACCGTCGCAATCAAGTCCAAGAATACCTAGTCTGGCGGTTTTATGAACAAGAAATTGATTGGTTTCGGCTACAGGCAGGAGAATATATTAAACTAGAACCCGATAGTGAGGGCATAATGCGCTCCCAAATCTTCCCTGGTTTGTGGCTAGATAAAAACGCTTTATTAATGGGCGACTTAGGAAAAGTTTTAGTGATTTTGCAGCGGGGTTTAGAAACAGCAGAACATCGAGATTTTGTCAATAAACTAACTGCCAATCACAGCTAGATTGTAAAATTAGATAATTATTCTTGATCCACTGTCCTATAATTACAGAAAGAGTATTTTTGACTTGAATTTGTTCTTAACTGTACCCCACATTTCGACAAGCTCAATGTAAAATAATCTCGCCCCTGATAATCTTCACTTCGACAAGCTCAGTGACCACTCATCACCTTACTTTATGTCAAATCTAATCCTTTTCTGGCATCGTCGCGATTTACGTCTCTCGGATAATATTGGACTGAGTAAAGCTAGGGAGCGCAGTCCGAAAATTATCGGGGTTTTCTGCCTCGATCCTGCTATTTTAGAAGGGGATGATATCGCCCCGGCTAGAGTTGCCTATCTCCTCGGTTGTCTAGAGGAATTAGAAAAAAATTATCGCCAAAAAGGTAGTCAATTACTGATTATTCGCGGCAACCCCAGTCAAACACTGGTCAATTTAGCCAGCGATTTATCGGCAAAAGCAGTTTTTTTTAACCTCGATATCGAACCCTACGCGCGTCAACGAGATCAACAGGTAATCGCCGCTTTACAAACAAAAGGAATTGAGGTAGAAACCTTCTGGGATCAACTTCTCCATGCCCCCGGACAAGTCCTCACCCTCTCAAAAAGTCCCTACACCGTATATACTCCTTTTTGGAAAAATTGGAGCCAATTAACCAAAGCCAGCCCCACAACCCTAGAAAACCTGCAAGGATTAGACGAAAATGAGGGGGAGAAACTCGCAGAAACTATTAACTTACCAACCCTAGAAAATTTAGGTTTTACTTGGCAAAATCCCTTACCCCTCACCCCCGGAGAAAAAGCCGCTACTAGCAGATTAGAAGAATTTTGTCAAGGGGTTATTAACAATTATCAAGAAGATCGTAACTTCCCCGCTTTCGATGGGACGTCGCGCTTGAGTGCCGCTTTAAAATTTGGGGCGATTGGCATCCGCACAATTTGGACAGCCACCCTAGAATTATTAGAAAATTGCCGGGCCGAGGAAGCAAAAAATAGTATTATCACTTGGCAGCAAGAGTTAGCTTGGCGGGAATTTTACCAGCATTGTCTCTATTTTTTCCCAGAATTGGCGGTCGGTGCTTATAGAAAAGAATTTCGTCATTTTCCTTGGCAGGATAATGAAGAACATTTTCAAGCTTGGTGCCAGGGAAAAACCGGCTATCCGATCGTTGACGCGGCCATGCGACAATTAAATGAAACGGGATGGATGCACAATCGTTGTCGCATGATCGTGGCGAGTTTTTTAACCAAGGATTTAATTATTAACTGGCAAAAAGGCGAAAAATACTTCATGCAGAAACTTTTTGATGGCGATTTAGCCGCTAATAATGGTGGTTGGCAGTGGAGTGCCTCTAGTGGCATGGATCCGAAACCTTTAAGAATTTTTAATCCCGCTAGTCAGACACAAAAATTCGATCCGGAAGGGGAATATATTCGTCAGTGGTTGCCGGAATTAGCCTCCGTAGATACGGAATATTTAGTAACCGGGAAAATCCCCCGTTTAGAAAGACATCGTTGTGGTTATCCTGAGCCAATTGTCGATCATAATCAACAACAAAAAGAATTCAAACGACTCTATAGTAATCAGAAGCCAAAACAATAACTAGGGTTTGTGGCAAAAAGTTTTTAGTGGGGACAGGGTGTGGGGTGTGGGGTGTGGGGTGTGGGGTGTGGGGTTTTACCGATTTTGAGGGGGTCAATTACCTAATTTTTAGGGAAAAAGTCCAGGTATTTTCCCCCCGCTCACTCCCATATCCGGTACTTTTTGATTGACAAAAAGTATAAAAGCCTTACCCAACAAGGTTTTTAGATTTATTCAGCCAACCCTAACTAAAGCGACGGTAAAACTAGCTACTTTTGACTGGCTTTAATCCGGTTCCAAACATCCTCTAAACTTAGATATAACACAGGCACAACAATTAAACTCAACAGGGAAGAAGTGACTAAACCTCCCACAATTACCATCGCCATGGGTTGCCGCAATTCCGCACCAGTACCCAATCCCAAAGCGATCGGAATCATGCCTAAAATTGTCGAACAAGTGGTCATTAAAATCGGTCTTAACCTAATCATTCCCGTTTCTAAAACCGCTTCCTCCCGACTCCAACCCTGTTGACGCAATTGGTTAGTATAATCCAGCAATAACACAGCGTTTTTATCCAGTAATCCCAAGAGGAAGATAAACCCGATCAGAGAAATCATGCTAAACTCACTACCCGTTACCAATAACCCTAACATTGCCCCCACAATCGCTAAAGGTAAACATAAAGCGATGACGATAGTTTCTAGCAGTCTTCTGAATAATAACCATAAAACTCCTAACATTAAAATTGTCGCTAGGATTAAAGTGCGACCAAAACTGCCCAAAACATCGCTACTTTGAGAAGAAGTACCCCAACGCTGTAAAGTTATCCCTTCCGGTAAAGGAATCCCTTCAATTTTAATCGCCGCATCTTCTAATCCTAAATCGGGACTAAGATTAGCACTGAGAAAAATCGCCTGTTGACCATTTAAACGCTCGATCGCCAAAAAATCCCCCCGCTCATTTAATCTAGATGATAGGGAAATATCCTTTAAACCAGAGATTTTAGCGGCCTCAACCCGCAATTTCTCGGCACTATCGCGCAATAGTGGCAAATTATCGCTTTTAATCGCAATTTGGATCGGCTTTTCCGCTTCCGTCTGCACAAAAGGAATGTCCTCGACACTGACATTCACCCCTCTAATTGTCGGTAAAATTTGCCGAATCCGTTGCTGCACCGCACTGGTGTGAGATTTACGATCGCTCTTCAGTTTAACGTGAATTTTGCCACGATTCGGCTCACCGCGTAAACCGGCGATCATAAAAGTCGATTCCACTTCCCCATCCTGCAAAATCGGCGCTTCTAATTTGCTGCCATCGCGGATAGTGCGACGCAAAAGAAAACTTTCGGGAGAACTCGCTAACTGAGAAATCCAAGCGAAACTATCGCTAGAACTCTTAGCCGTCGGTTTATTAGGGCTAATTTGCGTTATTTTCGGCAAAGGAGAAGTATAAACCAGATTAAACTCGCCGCGATCGAGTCGGGGAATAAATCCCCTAGAAATAAAAGGAATCAGGGCAATACCCGCCAAAAAGGTAATTAGGGCGATAGCAATGACCAGCAAACGATGACGTAATGACCAGTTTAAGAGCCGTCGATAGGCGTTTTCAATCGGTCGCTTTTGTTTCGTCATTTTTGCCCGTGACTGCGGTTTCAGCCAATATACTGCCAAAACTGGCGATAAAGTTCGGGCGACCAACAGGGAAAAAATCACCGCAGCCGAGACAGTTAAACCGAAGGGTTGGAAAAACTGCCCCACCGCACCCCCCATAAAAGCCACGGGTATGAACACGGCAACAATGGTTAAAGTGGAGGCGGTGACAGCTAATCCGATCTCCCTTGTCCCCTTGAGTGCCGCATTTTTCGGGGTTTCCCCCGCATCGATTAAACGGGAAATATTCTCCACATCCACGATCGCATCATCCACGACAATGCCGATCACCAAAGCGAGAGCCAGCAGTGTCAGGGTTTCCAGATTAAACCCATAGATGGCCATGATAATGAAAGTCCCCAAAAGAGATAGGGGGATAACCAGAGCAGAAATGACCGTAGCGGCGAAACTGCCTAAAAATATCAAGATCACCAGCACCGACAGCAAAACTGCCAAGAGTAAATCATCGATCGTGCCTTGTAGGGCAGCGCGAATATATTCCGCTTGGGTTTCAGCTAAAATTATCTTGACATCGGGCAGTTTTTGTGCTATGTCTTTAACCAGTTTTTCTGCTTGAGCGGCCAGATCGAGACTATTGGCAGCACCTTTTTTGATTACCTGCACTGCGATCGCCTCTTGTCCGTTAAAGCGCACCAGCGTGGGCAATGGTCGGGTTAAGCTTTTATGGGGATTATCTTCCCTAACTGTACCTTGACCGAGTAAATTAACTTTAGCCGTACCAGGAAGAGCTTTTAAGGGTGGAATTAAATTATCTTGGGCGATTTGGCTTAATTCTTCTAGAGTTTTCTGGTCACTCCCTTCGACTTGGCTCAGCTTGCCCTGAGCCAAGCCGAAGGGGGCAAGCACCAGCGCATAGGTGACTGTTGCCGACTCATTTAAATCAACGGGGATAACTTCTGTAGTAGCTTGAGAGGGTAAAGGGACTTGCGAGATAGTCTGTTTAACTGCTGCGGTGGCTTTGTCTAAATTTGTGCCAATTTTAAAGAAAATGCTGATTACTGACTGTCCAGGGGCAGTAGTCGAAGAAATATCACGACGACCGGGGAGAGAGAAAAGGGGATTTTCTAGGGGTTTAGTTAATTGCTGTTCCGTGGTGATAGCAGTAGCTAAATCCGCTTGAGCGTTAATTATGACGACTGGAAAGCTGATATCGGGGAAAAGAGCGTATTTTAGGGAACTAAAAGCCAAAATTCCCGCCATAGCCACCGCTAACCAGAAGGCAATGGTTAACCTCGGGGCATTAATCGCTATTCGAGAGATATTCAGACGTTCTCGCCACGATTCTTTCATGTTTGTTGAATAAGTGGGGTATGGGGTGTGGGGTGTGGGGTGTGGGGTGTGGGGTGTGGGGTGTGGGGAGAATAAATAAAATAATCTCCTGAATCCTGACTCCTGAATCCTGACTCGGAGACTCCTAACCCCATGGTAGATGTTGGATTTTTGCAGAAGTTCTATTTTCTGACAAAGATAAGCAAAAATTATTTATTGACTGTAAAAACTTGAGAATATTTAAATTAACATTCCGCAATATTTATAAATTCTTAAGAATTAATTGAGAAAGATTTTTATTTAACAACGACGTTATAATGGTTACAGCGATTTGATAGAATTTCATAATGGGTTATTTTGTGCTTTTTTGGGCAGCAATGGTTGAAACCCTTGCCACACCTAGAAGGTGATCCTAATTAAAACGGGTAAATCAGTCAATTTCGCCCACAACGATGATCTTTTTTTTGTGTAGTTTTATTGCAAAAAAAAAGTTTTTTTGACAAAAAGCACAAAGTATGATGCGGGAGAAGGGAGCCTGGAATTATGAATTGGGGAGAGTGATTGCCTTTATTTAGAAAACGGGTTTCTTCGAGAAAATATTTAGAAAACGGGTTTCTTCGAGAAACCCGTTTTCTTGTAATAAATGTTAATTTTTGTGATAGCAACCTTGAAAAATTGGGGATTGTTGGCCTAAAACTGTTAGCAGTAAACCTTTGCAGTTAATGTCATGACTTCTACCCTGTTGCCGTTCTTTCCTGCTGTTTACGATGTTTTGTTCGATTTAGCTCAATCTGATGGATTTTGGGCGAATTTGGCAATCGCTGTCGGTTAAGGGGGTGAGATCATAACAATCCGTTGCCAAAACCGACTTCTCAGAATACAATCGAGAAGAGTAGTCATTCATCGCTCAGATTAGTTAAGATGATATTACATGACTAATAATATTGACCATGACCGCTTATTTAAGGAGTTAATCTCCACCTTTTTTGTCGAATTTATCGAGTTGTTTTTTCCTCAATTGATAGATTATTTAGATAGGGACTCGATTACTTTTTTAGACAAAGAAGTATTTACCGATGTCACCGAAGGAGAAAGGTATGAAAGTGATTTAGTCGCACAGGTTAAGTTTCGAGGAAAAGAATCTTTTTTTCTGATTCATGTAGAGGCGCAGGAAAGTTCCCAAAAGTGGTTTAATCGGCGAATGTTTACTTATTTTGCTCGCTTTCATGAGAAATTTGTCTTACCGATTTATCCGATTGTAATTTTTTCTTATTCAAAGCCAAAAAGAGAAGCGATTAGTCAATATGTAGTCGATTTTCCCGATTTTAAGGTATTAGAATTTAACTATCAAGTAGTGCAGTTAAATCGATTAAATTGGCGAGATTTTCTCAATCAGCCGAATCCGGTTGCTTCAGCTTTGATGGCTAAGAT
>NZ_JADBUB010000051.1:0-40280 GCF_020245865.1 Microcystis sp. M169S2 | reverse complement strand
TCAGGTGGTCAACTACCTAATTTTCAGGGAAAAAGTACCTCAATTTTCCCCCTGATCACTCCCATGCCTGGTACTTTTTGATTGACAAAAAGTCTAAAAGTCTTACCCAACAAGGTTTTTAGATTTATTCAGCAGACCCTAGATAATCTAAACTTATCACACAAAGAATAAGAGAGCCTACGTTTTACTTAGTCGAAAACGCTGTAAAAAAATAAAAAACCTCGGTGTCCAGCCGAGGTAGCGCTAAGTTATGTAGGAGAACTCAAGCAAATCTGTCAATGGGGTAAACCCAAACCCCGAAAACTTTTTCAAGCTAGTAGGCCAAGCTTTTTACCGTTGTCTCGGACTCAAGGAATCATCTTCTGTCCTATAATCTTCGAGACAATCTGAACTGGCTTGGTGTCTTGGCTGTTTTGCTTTAACTTTTAGTTCATGTAAATAAATGTAACAATATTTTTACAAATTGTAAAGAAGGATTGACAAAATAAAACTTATATGAGTTATAAGCTGAGTTAATATTTTTCGCCGATCGAAGCTAGGGAGGTAATATATAGGGAGATTGGTTCACTAGCGTGACAAGGTGTACCCAGAATGTCCTATTTGTTTTTGTTGCCACTGTTCACCGCTGCCTTGGCTGCCTATTTCTGGCAGAAGTCCAGCGATGAGATCGCTTATCTCGCCAGTGCTGCCACGGTAATTAGTTTAGTGTTGAGTCTGGTTTTAGCTCCTTGGCAGATTCAGCTATTAATTCTCTTGACAGTTGTGATTGTCGTCACCTTTTTATGGCAAGGACGAGAAGAGCAGAAGAATGTCCCCGTCCCCACTCCAGAAACCGCTGGCGAGAAAAAGTACCGTGGGGCCGCCTATATGGAGCAAACAGTCGCCGAGGCTCCTGTCAAGGAGCGGGGGGGTAAATATCGCGGTGCGGAGGTTAAAATCACCAATAATCCCACGGTGGCTAACCCAATTCGCTCCTCATCTCTCAAATATCGCGGTGCTGGTTCGGCAAACAATGACCAGTAAGTGAGTTATCAGTTATCAGTTATCAGTTATCAGCTTCTGAAGGCAAAAGGCAAAAGGCAAAAGGCAAAAGAAAGAATCTGGCAATTCTCTTACCTAAAAAGAAGGTTAGAAACTAAGCACATCAAAGCTTTTGGCTTAACCAATTAGGTCTTAGATTCGGTCGAATTATCAGATTTGAGTTTTAAGTTCACTGATTGGGTGCATCTTATATTTGTGATTTTGGTGAGCAGCAGAAGTTATTAAAAGAGGGCGAATGCAATTCGCCCCTACAATAATATTATTGAGATGCCCCCACTTCCTACTTCCCACTTATCTACTGGTCTTGAATATAAGGCTGATTATTCTTGAGACAGTTGTATGCCTTTTGTAACTCGATTCCCAGATAACCGATATGTTCGGGAATAATTGCGGGATTGGTAGCGGCAAGCTCGCGGATTAATTTGAGGGGATTTTTGCCTTGATAACAGGCGACAATTTCCCCACTGCCGGGGGTAGTTTGTTGGACGAGAATTTGTTCTTTCTCCACGGAAATCAAAAAGTTACCGCTAGGGTCAAAGAAATCGCGCTGATTGACAATTTTATCGTACTGGGTGGCGATTAATCGTTCGACATTTTCCCAAGTATCATCGTATATATGGGCCGATTGACTGATAGTAATCAATGGACCCATGGATAAATTGTAGTCGGAGTGGTTGCTAATCTCATCCCTAATATGTTGCTGTAAAGCACGCAATCCCATGGCATTTGCCGGCCAAGCGGCAAACATATCATTACTTCTAAATATTGCGGTGAGAGATAATTCATTTTCCACCACTCGCACCCAAATATGATTTAAACAGGGACTACCTCCCTTTTCGTGGTCTTTCACATCCCAGAGGGACATAACTGCACTAGCTGCATCAATTTCTGAGATTAATTTATTAATAACCTGTGCAATTTGATCCCGTCCAAACCAAGAGCGCAATCTTTGACCATAGGTGTATTTAACTCCTTGGTGTATAGGGGAATCATCGAGAATTTGTCCGATATATTCGGTGAGAAAAGGTCTATCTATAGGCAAATAATTAGGTTCGGGAAAATAAAAGTCTGGGGGTTCATCGGTGACGACGGCCATTAGGTCAATTAATTCTTGCCATTTACCATCATATCCTGTGGGTCTAATTGTGCCGGTGGTTTTAATCTTTTGGAGAATTTTTACCCAAGTTTCGGCAATAGTTTTGCCTTCAATGCGATGACCGTATCTTGTCCCGGGTAGCAGAGAAGGAAGATTTTCTAAGAGGGGAAAGATTAAGGGTTCTCCCCAAGTTGGTAAGGGAGATTGTTCTGCATAACTTTTGACGATTTCAATCGCTTCTGGGATGGATTTAACCGGTTGATATTGAATTGATTGACGTAATTTTTCGAGAGTTTCTCGGTCAATTTCTTTGTCAATGTATCCCGTGATAGGAGAATTAATTAGCCAACATTCTCTACCTGTGTCACTTTTGCCTAACTGAAATCCTTGACTAAAAAAGTCTAGCAAACACTGACAGCTACCGGAGTTTTTATCTTCCTTAGTAGCGTTGAGAATAACTAAGTATCTAACGTGGGGATTTGCGATTAAGTTTCTCAGCAGGGGACTAATTCCTCTGGTGGGACTATAAAGATTACCAATTACTGCATATTGGTCGGGATTTAAATGTTTAGCAAGGGACTGTTTTACTGTCCATCCCGTGATAATTGCCGTTTGGCCGTGACCACAGATTAATTGATTAGGTTTATAGTGGGGTTGGTAGGTGAATTTTGTTAGTGAGCTTTGACACTGAGCGTGTCGAAGTGTTGTCGAACTAGGGGTGGTTTCTATACTGAGCATGGATTTAAATTAATCGGTCAAGATAATTAATAATATTTTGGTGAAGGTGTTCTATTGTATCATTGCCATCCAGTTGTAAACAATTATCTTTATATTTTTTAAATATCTGGAGAAACATCTGACGAACTTTCATTAACTTTTCTTGTTTTTCGTACACTTCTGTGATGGCTCGGTTTTTAATTCTTGCCAGAGAAATATCGGGAAGAACATCGATATAAATGACTAAATCGGGATTGGGAAAATGTTGATTTAACTGCCGAATAAAAGCCAATTCTTCGGGATTATTGCCATTGTAGGCCAGGGAAGAAAAATAATAACGCGTAGTGATAACGTGGGTTTGTTCTTGCTGAATAAGTTTAAAAACACCATCGTGATCATTATATAAGTGATAATGGCGATCAGCTGCAAACAGATAAGCCATTTGTCGGTCAAATTGATTTTGATCTTTGATAGAAATAAGATTAGTTTGCATTATTTCTCGAATCAAACGACCGATGACTCCCTCGGAAGGTTCCGGACTTAAAACTGCTTTTTCCCCTCGCTTTAAAAAATATTCTTGTAAGAGTTTTGCTTGGGTACTTGTTCCAGATCCGTCAATACCTTCAAAGACAATAAATTTCGGTTTCATAATTTAATCTTCTTTTTTTATATCTAATTATCTGAATAATTTTTTTAGCCAAGTTAACCAAGATTTTTTCTGGGGGATTAATTGCGTCATTTCTCCGATAATCTCTCCCATACTTCCCCAAATATAAATATTTTTATTGAGGGATTGTATGGTTAAATTTTCTTGTAAAGCTAAACCGATGATACCGATCATTTCTGCTGCCTGATTACTGACTATTTGCGCTCCCAGTATTTTACCATCTTCTCGGTAGATTAATTGACAAAATCCGGTGGTTTCTCCCCAGATTTGCTGTGGGATCATATTTTTGATGGGATAGTTGATTATCTTTACCTCCTCACCATAGATCTCCTGGGCCGCTTTTTCAGTTAAACCCACCCAAGCAATAGCCGGCTCAAAAGCAATAAATGAGGGAATTTGATCGGGATTAAAGTTAAATTTTTCTCCCGTGAGCAGATGCTTGACTAACCCAAAAGCAGCCCGGTGATTTAAAGTAGGATCGGGATAATTATTTCTGAGCAAATTTAGGGCATAAATGCGGGAATTATCGGTTTGTAGTTGCTGATTAACCCTGATTAGTCCTTGCTCTAGTTTAACTCCCACCCCAGCCAAATTTAATCCCCGTTCATTGACTTGATAATTACCAGCAAAAATGAGATCATCAACTTCGATGACGCGATTGCCTAATTGTAGCCATTTTTGACCCTCGATCGCTTTTACTTGACTAGGACAATAGCCGGGTAAAATCTTAATTCCTTCCGCTTCTAAAATGGCAGTAACTAAATGGCAGATTTCCCGATCAATATCCGGCAGTAGATAATTATCCTCGATAATTAAGCTAATTTCTTTCCCCAAACGTCGGAGAATTTGCGCTAAACTAACAGCCATGCTGCTGTTGCCAATAATCGCTAAATGTTGTCCTAAATTGTCTAAATTTGGCTCTTGCCAAAGGGTTTGAGCGGTAAAATAATTAACCTCATCTAATCCGAAAATTTTCGGTACTTGTGCATAAAAACCTGGGGCGATAAGATAGTGTTTAGCCAACAATTGCCGACCGTTAACCACGAATCCTAAATGGGGCAGCCGGACAAATTCCCCCCCACCCGGGATCACATCTATTCCTTCCGTGGCTAATCTTGCCAAAGAATGATTTTTATTAATAGTTTTATCCACTTCCTCTAACCATTGCCGCAACCGTTGCCATTGGGGATAAATGGCCGTTTCTTGCCAATGATTCAGCAGTTTATAGAGATGGATAATTTGGCTGTACCCCTTGCTAAAAATTTCCTCAGATGCCTCTAAATTGTCGCTAGAAGGCTGTTGCACTAAAGCCACCCTTTTTTTGAGGTGAACAGCCAACAAAGCCGCTTCTATCCCCGCAGGAGTGGCACCGATAATTACTAAGTCGTAAACCACAAATATAAAGTAGGAATCAGGAGACAGTATTCAGGAGACAGGAGACAGGAGACAGTATTCAGGAGTCAGGAGTCGGAATTCAGGAGTCAGGAGACAGTATTCAGGAGTCAGGAGTCGGAATTCAGGAATCGGAAACTTAACACTTAAGTAGGGAGGCAAAATTATTTGTAGGATGGGTTAGCGGTAGCGTAACATAATCGGGCGTTGGGTTTCATGCTTCAACCGTTCGGCTGAGCTCACGGCCGAAGCCCAACCTACGTTCATCTTATATTTAATTCCACCCACCCACTTAAAACTCAAATCTGATAACTGATAACTGATAACTGATAACTGATTACCGGCGCCGGTCTTGCAGTTTTTTATAGACATCTCGCAGGGGGACTTGATGATAGGCGAGGGCGACGAGAGTATGATAAAAAAGATCGGCCACTTCTGCAGCAATAGCATCGCCATCATTATCTTTGCAGGCCATGACCACTTCTGCCGATTCTTCGCCGATTTTCTTGAGAATTTTGTTATCTCCCCCGGCCAAAAGTTTACAGGTGTAGGATTCCGGATGAGGATCGTCCCTGCGATCGCAAATTACCTTAAACAATTCCGAGAGGGTGTCGGCCGCTGGTGGTGATTTTTGCCAGTTTACTTGGTGAAAACAGCTTCTTTCGCCGGTATGACAGGCAATATCACCAATTTGCTCAATAGTTAGCAAGATAGCATCACTATCGCAATCGTAGCGAATTTGACGCACTTTTTGGATATGGCCTGAGGTGGCTCCTTTGTGCCATAATTCTTGACGAGAACGACTCCAATACCACGCTTCCCCGGTGGTGAGGGTTTTTTCGAGAGATTCCCGATTCATCCAGGCCATCATTAACACTGTACCATCAAGATAGTCTTGAGCGATTGCTGGTACTAAACCCTGGGGATTATAAGCGATCGCGTCGAGGGGAATAGCGGAGAGTAAAGAGGACATCAGTTTTTCGCGGTCAAGAATTATAGTGGGACAAATTGCCCAAAGCTTAATTATATAGCCTTGAGGAATTCCCCTAAATGGCCGCACAAATTTACCGAAAAATTGGGTTTAAAGCCTCGCCCTTTTAGGGCGACTTGATAGGATGTATGATATCAAGAATAGCGGGCAGAGTAAGCAGCCGCTTAAAAAACCCAGTCATCAACCGATGAACGCACCGTTCGGCAAAAGCTCACGGCCGAAGCCTTGAAAACTAAAGTTATGGGGTTCTATAGGGGAATGCTCCTATAGGTAAAAGCTCTAAGCGTCAAGTACCAAAGAAACTAATTATTTTAGAGGTTTTGAACTGTATCCTAGGGCATAGGAGAACAGGCTTCTGTAAGGTCACGAAAGTTTGAGGAGAGAACCACCTCAAGGGTAAGCCAATTCTTTAGGCAGTTTAGGAAACGCTGACTACTCCCTCGGATAGTACCAAAAGGCGATCGAGTTCCAGCAACAGTCTTTAGCCATCAAAAGGGAGATCAGCGATCGCCAAAGGTAAGCCAATTCTTTAGGCAATTTAGGAAACGCTTACCGTTCCCTCGGATAGTACCAAAAGGCGATCGATAATTTACTTTAAAAACTCGTAGCGAGTTATCCCGCCACGATCGCAAGTATTTTTTAGCTGCTAACGAAAGAACCGTCATCACTCTCGCCGAAGTCCTTATCCAACAAAACCAACCCGAAAAAGCTTTTGAATGGCTCAACCTCGCTACTACCGCCGATCTCGCCGATTACAATCGTTTGATTAATGCCAAAGTTACCGATCCCGATGCACAAAAAGCACTTGATAACTGGAACACCGACAATCAACAACTCGAAGGAATGCGCCGACAACTACAGGATAAATACTAGGAAGAACTGGCACAACAGATCCGACAATTCGGGCGTTGTCAGATCAGAATATGAAAGATGCAATGCAATCCTTGCTACCCTTCGACTTGGCTCAGGGCAAGTCAAAGTAATTTCAGTTCCAAGCTGATTCGGAGCATCTTTCAATTTGACAACGCCCAAAAAACAAGCCTTTCGCTTTCCGATTTTACACCTCGGAACTCACGGCTGTTTTGAACTCGCTGGCTGTCCCAAATTAGGGTTTGCGGCAAAAAGTACGGGCGAAGCATTCGGATAGAAAATCTACGGTTTCACCGATAGGTTATTGCCCGAATGCTTCGCCCCTACAGGACGCGGGCCGATGAAGACGCAAGGTTTTGAAGCACGATTCTCTCAAAATCTTGCACCTGTTTGGCGAGAAAAGCCAAAAAACCCTTACCTTGCCTACATTTCACATTTATTCAGCAAACCCTAATTAAGCAGCCAATAATAACTCTTGATCGCTGATAATCAGGATTATTTACTAACTTTTAACTGCCGACATCTGCCGCATTTCTAAATACACTAATAAAGCGTTAATATCGGCGGGATTGACTCCGCCAATTCGCGAGGCTTGGCCGATGGTGGCGGGTTTAATTTTTGTTAATTTTTCCCGGGATTCCATTGACAAAGTTTCGATTTTCATGTAGTCAATATCGGGGGATAAATGACGGTTACTGTGGCGACTAATTTGGTCGATTTGATTTTGTTGTCGTTTCAGATAACCGGAATATTTAATCTCAATTTCTACCCCTTCTCTTTCGGCTAAATTTAAATCGGGATTACTCAAACCATAGCGATCGAGATCGAGATAATGCAAGCTAGGACGACGCAGTAAATCTGCTAAAGAGAGAGAACCTTTGATTTTTTGTTCTGTATCCTTAACGATGGCGATTGCCACTTCATCCCGTTCTTTAATTCTCGTTTCGTGTAGACGTTCTTTTTCAGCGATAATATTAGCTTGTTTAGTTTGGAATAATTGCCAACGCCGGTCATCAATTAAACCAATTTCTCGCCCTAAAGGTGTTAATCTTTGATCGGCATTATCCGATCGCAATACTAAGCGATATTCGGAACGACTGGTTAACATTCGATAGGGTTCCCGCAGATCCTTAGTACACAAATCATCGACCAAAGTTCCTAGATAACTTTCCTCCCGGGGAAAAACAATTAACTCTTTTCCTAGAGCAAACCGCGCCGCATTAATCCCCGCCACCAGTCCCTGGGCTGCCGCTTCTTCATAACCGGTTGTGCCGTTAATTTGTCCCGCACAAAATAACCCCTCAATCTTCTTCGTCATCAGGGTTGGATAACACTGAGTTGCTGGTAAATAATCGTATTCCACTGCATAGGCAGCACGCAACATCACACAGTTTTCTAAACCGGGTAAAGTCCGCAGCATTGCTAATTGAACATTTTCCGGCAGTCCCGTTGAAAAGCCTTGGATATAAAGTTCGGGAATATCGCGCCCTTCCGGTTCAATAAAAATTTGATGACTTTCTTTATCGGCAAAACGGACGATTTTATCCTCAATACTAGGACAATAACGCGGTCCTTTGGAGTCAATAAAACCGCCATAAATGGGGGATAAATGTAAATTATCTCTGATTAATTGATGAGTTGCCGCCGTGGTGCGGGTGAGATGACAGTTCATTTGTTCCCGTTCGATCCACACCTCCGGATCAAAACTAAACCAACGCACCTCGTTATCGGGCGGTTGCGGTTCCATGCGCGAGTAATCCACCGAACGCTTATCCACACGGGCAGGAGTGCCAGTTTTTAGGCGACCGGTCTCGAATCCGAGACGATTTAGGGTTTCTGTTAAACCCACCGCCGCAAATTCGCCCGCCCGTCCAGCTGCCATGGATTTGCCGCCGATCCAGATTTTGCCGCCTAAAAAAGTGCCAGTGGTTAAAATGACGGCTTTAGCGGCGAAACAAGTCCCGAAATAGGTTTCTACTCCTAAAACTTGCTCATTTGCCCCTAAAATCAGGTCTGTGGCCATGCCTTCCCGAATAACCAGATTTGCTTGGGTTTCGACGATACCTTTCATCACCGCCGCGTATTCCCGTTTATCGGTTTGGGCCCGTAGGGCCCAGACTGCTGGTCCGCGAGAGGCATTAAGAACCCGTTTTTGCAGATAGGTGCGGTCGGCCATTTTGCCAATTTCGCCGCCTAAAGCGTCCACTTCGTGGGTTAATTGGGATTTAGCCGGACCACCGACGGCGGGGTTACAGGGTTGCCAAGCGATTTTATCGAGATTAAGGGTGAGGAGAAGGGTACGACAACCGAGACGGGCGCAGGCTAGGGCCGCTTCACAGCCGGAATGGCCCGCCCCGACGACGATGACATCAAATTCGTCTTGAAAGTCTGCGGCTGAGGAGAAAGTCATACTCGATCGAGGGGAAAATTAATTAATCAGGCTAATATTCTAGCAATTTTTCTGAGTTTTACCTCAAACATAATACAAAAATACTAATTAAATTTTGCTGAATAAGTGTGAAATATAGACGAAGTAAGGGGTTTGGAGGCCTGTTTGGCGAAGCAGCTGCAAGATTTTCAAGCTAGTGGCTCAAAAACTTTGCATCTTGAGCGGTGATCGCATCCTGTGGCGGCGAAGCATTCGGATAAAAAATCTACGGTTTCAGCGATAGGTTATGCCCAAATGCTTCGCCGCTACTTTTTCAGCAAATCCTAATTAAGCTCATTAACTATCCTGAATTTTTACCCGTTTGTTTAATTGATTCATAGCCAAAGAAATCACCAGATTAAAGAATAAATAGGTTGCCATAACTACTATTAACATCTCTACAGCTTTTCCTGTCTGATTAGCGATGGTACTAGAGATAGCGTAAATATCATTATAACCAATAGCGATCGCTAAACTAGAGTTTTTAACCAGATTTAAACATTCATTAGTTAAAGGAGGAATAATCACTGGCAAAGCTTGGGGAAAAATTACTAATCTCATCACTAATAAAGGTTTTAATCCCAAGGCTTTAGCTGCTTCCCATTGTCCCCGATTAACCGATTGAATCCCCCCCCGTACCGTTTCCGCGATAAAGGCAGCTGTATAAACAGTTAAACCGATTAGGAGAGTAGCAAACTCGGAAGAAAGATGTAAACCGAAGTCAATATTTTGATTAAGAGGATTAACTTGGGGACTTTGCCATTGTAAACCCCAGATTAGAGGAATTATAACTAGGATTAGTAGGCTAGTTAGGCATAAACCAAGTTTATTTTTTATGGATAAAAATAATGAGAGAATTATTCCTAAAATAATGATAGCTAAAGTTAACCATGTCCTGAAACTATTAGCGGGGAAAGGTAAATAGACTCCTGAGTTATTTAAAAATATACTGCCAAAGAACTCTAAAGATTCCTCAATCTTCGGCAGTTTTAGAAATACAGCAAAATACCAAAAAAATAATTGTAATAATAAAGGAGTATTGCGAATAGTTTCCACATAAATTGTTGCTAACTGACGAATTAACCAATTATCCGACAAGCGACCTAACCCGATGACGATTCCCAGACTAATCGCCAAAAATATGCCACTAATCATAATGCGGAGGGAATTAACTAATCCCACCAAAAGAGCGCGAAAATAGGTATCGGTGGGACTGTAGGCAATAGGAGAGTCACCAATCGCAAAAGAGGCTGGTCGGTCAGGATCAAAGAGAAAGCCAAAGCCAAAACTTAAGCGTAGGCGTTGGAAATTAATCACTAAATTGCGACCAAAAAACCAGAAAATTAGGCAGACAATTAGCAGGATAATTACCTGTAGAAAAATCTTCTGAAATCGCTCATCGTACCAAAAAGAATTTTTTTGAGGTAAAGTCATAATGGGTGCATCTCAATTTTGGAGAAATATCTATATTACATTTGGGCGCACGCAGTTCGATAAACTCACTGACCACGATGCGCCCCTACCATTGGCGCGATAATATTATTGTAGGGGCGAATGGCATTCGCCCTCTTTTAATAACTTCTGCTGCTCACCTATATGTGAGAGAAAGTCACAAATATTAAGATGCACCCAGTAATATTTATTGTACAGTCCAGAATTTTTCACAAAAGAAATCGGTGACTTTTGGCCACCGATTAAGAAAATCAAAACATATTTAGATAACTCCGAGACGGGAGAGACCGAGGATGACACCGGCGCCGAGGACATGACCAAAACTGGTAGTACCCAGTAAAGCGCCTAATCCCATACCACCGAATAAAGCGGGGGAAGGTAAAGCAGGACCGACATTTTGTTGTTTAATAGTCGCTTTACCGAAAGCAATAGCGAGAATATTGCAGATAATCATGACAATCGCCACTTTGGGACTCCATTCGCTGGAACCTTGTACGGCGGTGGCGGCCATTAATAGGGTTGAATACATTGAAATTCTCCTGAACAGGTCGTTTTAAGTTTTTAATCTTAAAGGTAGTTTTCACCCCACATCACGCCCTGTTGCAATACTTAATAATCAAAAGCAGAGGAGTCAACAATAAGGCCGATTCGTCTCCACTTATGAACTACTCGCTTAGTACAAATTCAAGTTTAAGCCTACTTCTTTAGCGAAGACGGCTAATCCTTTCTTTTCAATGGTTTTGATAGCTTTGGTGGAGATGCGTAGTTTTACCCAACGGTTGCCTTCCGACCACCAGACTCTTTTCCATTGTAGGTTAGCTTCTTGTAATTTTTTGGTGCGACGGTGGGAGTGGGACACCGCATAGGCGTTATTGGCCTTTTTCCCCGTCATAGTACAGACTCTAGACATAATTTACTCCTGTGCGATCGATGTTTGTCAATAGTCAACCTTTCTAGTTTAACTCAAATCTCGCCAGAAGTCCCCCCCTTCCCCTGGGTGAAGTGAACGGAGATAAATTTAACAGCAAGTGGGGGGATTAAGAAGTTGATTGAACCGGTTCACTGCTCAGACAATTTCGACAATTGCATCAGAGGTAATGGTGAGAATATTGTCAACAAATTTAGCTGTAATTTTTTACTGAATAAAAAATATTTTAATAAGTTTTACATAGTTTCTATTATTCTGGTTAATTCATTTTTATTTTTCCACAATTTTACTTGAAAATCTTGGTATATTTTGGCGATAAAAGGGGCTTGATTACCTTGAACTATTTTTTCAATTTTATCGATTGTTTCGACAAAAATATTAATCATGGTTTGACGAGGTAAGTTACCAGAAACTAGAACAAATACTTGAGCCTGATAACGGGCTATCTGTTGAACTTCTAAAATATTTCTACCAATGTTTACATCTTTAGTTAATACTATCCATCCTCTTTGACTAACAATAGGTAGCCACTCCGTATCCGGTGCATCTGGGGCAAAATGGGCATGATGAAATTCAATTTTAACCCCTATTTCTTGCAAAGCTTCACCGATAGATTTTCCTAAAGCGCGGTCTATAAAATAGGTGTATTGATAGGTCATGCCGCTTGCCAATTGCACTCGAATAAAATCGCTTTTTCAATTTGCCAAGGTTGACAATTATAATCATTGGCAATATCTTCTATAGAGTCCCCCGCATCATAAAGTTCTGTGACAACTTTAGTGGGAATTCCTGTTCCTGTGATCACGGGGTTTCCGAAGGAAATATTAGGGTCTATCTTTAGGACTTTATTGCTGAAGTCTTCCCCATTTATGTCGATAGTGGGAAAAAGCCGTGTGGCGATATCTTGTTCATCCCATTCAATACGAGTTAAGAGATTATTTAAGAATTGTTTCATCGTCAATTGTCCCGAACGGGAGGCATTAATTAAATGTTCAAATTGTTCAATAAAAAGGTCAGTTCCATCGGTACTAAATTGTTTTTGAACTAGAGGATGATCGGTGTTAAATTGTTCACTAATATAGTCTAGGGCCAGTCTAACTTTATCGAGAGGGATGTTATGAACTTTGCGAATAACTCTTAAAACGTGCGCTTCCACTAAGTTAGTAAAGGAAAGTTGCGGAATATTCGGATTAGGTCGTTGAATGAGGGGTAAAAACTCTTTTTGTCCTTTTTTTGTGGTCGTTGAGCTTAGCCGAAACGTCGGGTAGGTGCGTCCTCGTACCCACGTTCTCAGAGTGGGCAAAGGAATATGGAGATAGCGCGCAGTATCGGCTATAGTGTAGGTGGGAACATGATAGAGATGCTCTAGAGATAAGGGAGATGATGCTTTGACCATCGTTAATATTTTGGTGAAGTTGTTGAGATGAGATTATCGCCTATTATTTCATTCTAGCTAATTTTGGTATCCTTGAGGATAGGGATAAAGCAGGATGAGGGCATCTCAGTGGACATTGGGGGCAAATGAGGTTATATTTTATCTATAGAAGAACGTTTGTATGCAACACTGATAATGAGTAATTCACTGCCAAAATATCTAGAGGAAATCACAGGCATTTATCAACAGGGTAACGCCACAGAACACAGTTATCGTCCTGCTTTAAAAAAATTAATTGAATCCCTAAATAATAACCTACAAGCTCTCAATGAACCCAAAAGGATTGCTTGTGGCGCTCCAGATTTTGTGATTAATCAGGGTATAGTAGAAATTGGCCATCTGGAAGCAAAAGATATCGGAACTTCTCTCAAAAAGATTGAAAATACTCCCCAAATAAAACGTTATTTACAGGCTTTGGGTAATTTAATTATCACCGATCATTTAGAATTTCGTTGGTATGTATCGGGAGAATTGCGTCTATCAGCTGCCGTGGCAAGTCTTAATCAAAAAAAGCAAATTAAACCTGATTCCCAGGGTATTTTACAAGTAGAACAATTGTTCTGTCAATTTTTCCTCTCAAAAGTTATTCAGATCACAACACCGCGAGAATTGGCGAAAAAAATGGCCGCTTTAGCGCAGTTAATTCGAGATGCAATCGGCCAAGCTTTAAAAGATCAAGATTGCGGGGGAATGTTGCGGCAACAATTGCAATCTTTTCAACGAGTTTTAATTAGTGATCTCAATGAAGCGCAGTTTGCCGATATGTATGCACAAACAATCTGTTATGGGTTATTCGCAGCACGCTGTAATACGGATCAAATAAGTTCTTTTTCCAGGGAAACGGCGGGATTTCGACTACCGAAAACTAACCCTTTTTTGCGGGGAATTTTTCATCAAATTGCTGGTACAGAATTAGATGAGCGGATTACTTGGGCCGTGGATACTCTAGCGACTATTTTACAACAAACGGACATGGAGGGAATTCTTAGCAGCTTTGGAAAACGCACGCGCAAGCAGGATCCTGTGGTTCACTTTTATGAGACTTTTTTAGCCGAATACGATAGTAAAATGCGTGAGTCTAGGGGGGTTTATTATACCCCTGAACCCGTGGTTTCTTACATGGTTCGCAGTGTGGACTATATTCTAAAAAATAAGTTTCAGATTCCTAAAGGTTTGGCCGATGCCAAAAAAATTACTATTAAAAATCCTAATAATAGCCAAGAAACTCAGGAAGTTCACCAAGTTTTAATCCTCGATCCTGCTGTGGGAACTGGCACTTTTTTACACTCGGTTATCGACCATATCTATGACAGTTTTCGTCAACAGAAAGGGATGTGGTCTAGTTATGTCAGTAAACATTTATTACCCCGTCTCTTTGGGTTTGAATTACTGATGGCTCCCTACACCGTAGCACACATGAAGTTAGGTTTACAACTTCAGGAATTAGGCTATGATTTTAGTGCCGATGAACGCTTGGGAATCTATCTCACTAACACCCTACAGGAAGCTTTTCAAATTCCCCCTGCTGATGGGTTTTTAAATCGTATTCGCGATGAAGCAGAGTCAGCACAAGGTGTTAAGCAAGAACATCCGGTTATGGTGATTATTGGTAATCCTCCCTACTCTGGACATTCCGTAAATACAGGAGAATGGATTAAGGAATTATTGAAGGGAAAAGATATTATTTCTGGAGAAAAAACTGCTAGTTATTTTGAAGTAGATGAGCAACCTTTAGGCGAAAAAAATCCTAAATGGTTAAATGATGATTATGTAAAATTTATTCGCTTTAGTCAATGGCGCATCGAGAAAACTGGTTACGGAATTTTAGCTTTTGTTACTAATCATGGTTATTTGGATAACCCAACTTTTCGGGGAATGCGTCAAAGTTTATTAAAAACTTTTGATGATATTTATATTCTCGATTTACACGGCAATAGTAAGAAAAAAGAAGTTTGTCCCGACGGTTCACCGGATCAAAATGTGTTTGATATTCAGCAAGGTGTAGCTATTGGTATTTTTATTAAATATCACAATAGTTCTTCAAATTTAGCTAAAGTTTATCATGCTGATTTATGGGGCAAAAGAGAGATGATTGAGAATCAAGTTATTGTCGGTGGTAAGTATCATTGGTTAGATGAAAATGATCTTTATTCTACTTCTTGGCAAGAATTACAACCTGATTCTCCTTTTTATCTATTTAAACCTCAGAATATTAATCTGCGATCGGAATACGATCAATTTTGGAAGATTACTGAAATTATGCCAATTAATAGTGTTGGTATCGTCACAGCTAGAGATAGTTTAACAATTCAATGGAATAAAAAAGAAATTTGGGATATAATCAATGATTTTGTCAATCTCAGTCCAGAAGAAGCTAGAATTAAGTATAATTTAGGTAAAGATTCTCAAGATTGGAAGATAGATTTAGCACAGAAAGATGTTAAGCAATCAAATTTATCTAAAGATAACCTCTTACCCATTTCATATAGACCTTTTGATCAAAGATATACCTATTATACAGGTAATTCAGGTGGGTTTCACTGTAGAGCAAGAATTGATACTATGCGTCACCTAAAAGAAAATAATTTAGGATTTCATATATGCAGACAAATAGTCAGTGAAACTTGGCAACATATTTTAATTACTAATCAGCTTACAGACGATTCCTATGTTTCAAACAAAAGTAGAGAAAGAGGATACACTATGCCATTATATTGTTATCCTGAAACTCAGGCAGAGAAAGACATGGGAATGTCTCGCCGTCCCAATCTAGCGCCAGAATTTATTAAGGAACTTTCGGCAAAACTTGAATTAGAATTTATCAATGATGGCAAAGGAGACGAAAAGAAAACCTTTGGTCCGGAAGACATTTTTAACTATATCTATGCTGTCTTTCACTCTCCCCAATATCGCCAACGTTACGCCGAATTTTTAAAAATAGACTTTCCTCGTGTTCCTCTCACCAGTAATCAAGAATTATTCTGGGAATTAGTCAAAAAAGGTGACAGATTAGTGCAGTTACACCTAATGAAAGCAACGGGAAAAGAAATTAGTAGCTATCCCGTGGCGGGTTCCAATCTAGTCGAACAGGTGAAATATGACGAAAATAAACAACAAATTTCGATTAATTCTGACCAGTATTTTGCGGGGATTCCGCCTCAAATTTGGAACTTTTATATCGGCGGTTATCAAGTGTGTCAGAAGTGGCTAAAAGACCGCAAAGGTCGCCACCTTAGCTACGATGACCTAGAACATTATCAACAAATTATCTCCATTTTGGGCGAATCGATCGCAATTATGGAAACCATAGATATAATTATCAATAAATATGGTGGTTTCCCCTTTAGTTAAGCCACCGGTGAGAGAAGATTAACTTAATTTTTGCCCACTGGCAAGAGTCCCTGTTCACCGATAAATGATTCTCCACTCCCAACGAGAGTGATACAATTGTTAACACCACAGACCAAGAGCCAATCGAAGCGAGAGAATAAAAACTGCTATGTTAAAAGCCCTACTCGGAGACCCCAACGCCCGCAAAATTAAAAAATTTCAGCCCCTCGTCACCGAAATCAACCTGCTGGAAGAAGACATTAAAAACCTGTCCGATGAGGAATTAAGGAGCAAAACCAGCGAATTTAAGGAAAGATTAGACAAAGCCAGAAATTATGACGAAAGAGAGGAGATTCTCGAGGAAATCCTCCCCGAAGCTTTCGCCATTGTCCGGGAAGCGGGAATCCGAGTCTTAGGGATGCGTCACTTTGACGTGCAGTTATTGGGGGGAATGGTACTGCACAAAGGACAAATCGCCGAGATGAAAACCGGGGAAGGAAAAACCCTAGTTGCCACACTCCCCGCTTATTTGAATGGATTGACCGGAAAAGGGGTTCACGTCGTCACCGTCAACGATTATCTCGCCCGTCGTGACGCGGAGTGGATGGGGCAGGTACATCGCTTTTTAGGGTTAAGTGTGGGACTAATTCAAGCCGGCATGAGTCCAGAAGAAAGAAAGAAAAATTATGCCTGTGACATCACCTACACCACTAACAGCGAACTCGGCTTCGATTATCTGCGCGATAATATGGCTACAGTGATGGGGGAAGTTGTCCAAAGACCCTTTAACTACTGCGTTATCGACGAAGTGGACTCCATTCTTATCGATGAGGCCAGAACTCCATTAATTATATCAGGACCGATCGATAGACCCACAGAAAAATATATTCTCGCCGCCGAAATCGCCAAGCAATTAGTGCGCCAAAAAGTAGAAGACGGACCGGGAGACTACGAAGTTAACGAAAAAGACCGTAACGTTTTAATGACCGATGAAGGCTTTAAAAGAGCGGAAGAACTATTGGGAGTTACCGATTTATACGACCAAGAAAATCCCTGGGCGCACTATATTTCTAACGCTATTCGTGCCAAAGAACTCCAGAAAAAAGACGTTAACTATATCGTTCGCAGTGGTGAAATTGTTATTGTTGATGAATTCACGGGACGGGTATTACCGGGGCGACGTTGGGGCGATGGTTTACATCAGGCAGTGGAGGCTAAGGAAGGGGTAGAAATTCAACAGGAAACCCAAACCTTAGCCACGATTACCTATCAAAACTTTTTCCTACTCTATCCGAAATTATCCGGCATGACTGGGACGGCTAAAACCGAAGAAACGGAACTAGAAAAAGTCTATAACCTGCAAGTAACAATTATCCCCACTAACCGCGTTTCTCGTCGGCAAGATTTAGCCGATGTGGTCTATAAAAATGAACAGGCAAAATGGAACGCCGTCGCCGAAGAATGTCAACAAATGCACGAACAGGGTCGCCCGGTTTTAGTCGGTACTACCAGTGTGGAAAAATCGGAAGTCCTTTCGCTGTTATTACAGGAAAGAAAGATTCCCCATAACTTGCTTAATGCCCGTCCAGAAAACGTGGAAAGGGAATCGGAAATCGTCGCCCAAGCAGGCCGGGCCGGGGCCGTAACCATTGCCACGAACATGGCGGGACGGGGAACCGATATCATCCTCGGTGGTAACTCCGACTATATGGCCCGATTGAAAATTCGCGAGTATTTAATGCCCAAATTAGTTATGCCCGAAGATGACAATTTGGCCTTTAGTTTACCCAGTTTAGGCGAACGCAATCGCCCGCAAGGATTCGCCCCGGGTAAGAAGAAAAAAAACTGGCGTGCCTCGGCGGAAATTTTTCCCACCGAGTTACCGAAAGAGGTAGAAAATGCCCTGAAAGAAGCGGTTAAATTTGCCGTTGATACCCACGGAACTCAAAGTTTACCCGAATTAGAAGTAGAAGAAAAAATCGCCATCGCGGCCGAAAAAGCCCCCACGGATGACCCGGTTATTCAAAAGTTACGCGAAGTCTATAAATTAATTCGCAAAACCTATGAAGATTACACGGGTAAAGAACACGATGAAGTAGTAGAAAGAGGCGGACTGCACGTTATCGGGACGGAACGCCACGAATCCCGCCGTATTGACAACCAATTGCGAGGCCGGGCGGGCAGACAGGGCGACCCCGGTTCCACACGCTTCTTTTTAAGCCTAGAAGACAATTTATTGCGGATTTTTGGGGGCGACCGCGTGGCGGGTTTAATGGATGCCTTCCGGGTGGAAGAAGATATGCCCATTGAATCGGGAATGTTAACTCGTTCTCTGGAAGGAGCGCAAAGAAAAGTGGAAACCTTCTATTATGATGCCCGGAAACAGGTGTTTGAATACGACGAGGTGATGAATAATCAACGGCGCGCTATTTATGCCGAACGTCGTCGGGTTTTGGAGGGGATGGACCTAAAAGAACAGGTGCTGCAATACGCCGAAAAAACCATGGATGAAATCGTCATGGCTTATGTTAATCCCGAACTGCCGGCGGAAGAATGGGATTTGGAAAAACTGATTAGTAAATCTCAGGAATTCGTCTATCTGTTGGCAGATATTACCGCTAAAGATGTCGAGGAGATGAGTGTTAATGATATCAAGATGTTCCTACACGAAGAAGTTCGCAAAGCCTACGAAATTAAAGAACGTCAAGTGGATAATATTCGCGCCGGTTTAATGCGCGATGCCGAACGTTATTTTATCCTGCAGCAAATCGATATGTTATGGCGCGAACATCTGCAAGCTATGGAAGCTTTACGCGAGTCGATTGGTTTACGCGGTTACGGTCAAAAAGACCCCCTAATTGAGTATAAACAGGAAGGCTACGAGATGTTTTTAGAAATGATGATTGATATCCGTCGTAACGTGGTTTATTCTCTGTTCCAATTCCAACCGCAAGGACAACCCCAAGCAGTGGCTAGTGAACAGTAAAAACTAAAAGTTGGCTTAAATTGGGGAGAATTGGCTAAGGCTGATTCTCTCATTTTTTCCCCCTGAGAAATCAGTCACCCACAATCCAGACTAGGACAAAAATTATCAGTCCGATTACTCCATAGGACAACAACGACCCCAAAAAATTGATGATTTGTATGGGAAAATGAATCAAAACTTGGTAAGTAAAATCCGTAACTGCCAGCAAGGCAGTAAAAAATATAGTCACAAGTGTTATCATAAGTAAGTAGGATAAAATTAACTTTTTGGTTAGGATAGGCAAAAGGCAAGAGGCAAGAGGTGGTTAGATATGTGTAATTAATTGTGTTTAGTTAGTTCTTACCTAATATCTTCTCAATCTGATAGAATAAATGGCTATCCTTTGCGGTAATCGGCAGTGGATAGTCAGAAGTTGGGAGATTATCCCCAAGAAAATTCTACCGCAATTTGGGTGCATCTCACATTTGCAGAAACACCGACAATGAGGACTGCTCTATGAATATTCGTATTGGTAACGGCTACGATATCCACCGATTGGTAACAGGAAGACCTTTAATTTTAGGAGGAGTAGAGATTGCCCATACTGTGGGTTTATTGGGTCATAGTGATGCCGATGTCTTAACCCACGCTATTATGGATGCCATGCTGGGTGCGCTTAGTTTAGGCGATATCGGTCATTATTTTCCCCCCACAGACCCGCAATGGCAAGGGGCGAATAGTTTAAAATTATTAGAGCAAGTTAATCAATTAATTGTCGATAAAGGTTGGCAGATTAATAATATTGATTCGGTAATTGTCGCCGAAAAACCGAAAATGAAACCCCACCTCAGTGCGATGCGAGCCAAGTTAGCAGCAACTCTCAAGATTAATCCAGACCAGGTGGGAATTAAAGCCACTACTAACGAACAATTAGGACCGGTGGGACGAGAAGAAGGTATCGCAGTTTATGCCGTGGTTTTATTGGTTAAGGAATAAGTAATTAGTAAGAATTAGCTGAGATTAAGTATCCATAACTTATGAATATAGACACAAAAATCTTAGAAACTGTCGAAACAATGCCAGAGTTCTTAAAAATAGAGCTGCTGCACTATGCTGAATATTTGATGGCCAATTATCAATCAGATGTTATTATAGAGAAACCTTCTCTTAGAAAACGTCGTTCAGGAATTTTACAAGGTACATTTACCTTACCTTTGTCCGATGATTTTGATGAGTCTTTGGAAGATTTTCAGGAATATATGTGATGACATCTTTTCTTCTGGATACTCATACTTTCATCTGGTTAACTGAAAACGATTCTAACTTGCCTAATAATCTTCGGGAGGAAATTGATTTTGCTCCTGAAGTTTATGTCAGTATTGTTAGTCTCTGGGAAATCGCGATTAAGTTAAATTTAGGTAAGTTAGCCCTACAAAAAAGTTATGAAACCATTGAAACTAAACTAGAAGCATCAGATATAACCTTACTGTCTATATCATTTTCTAATACTCTAAAAATTTGTACTTTACCCTTGCATCACCGTGATCCATTTGATAGAATGCTAATTGCTCAGTCTCTAAACAGATCGCTAATTCTAATTAGTAAAGATACTAAATTTGATGCTTATAATGTAACAAGAAAATGGACATAATGCCTCGTTCGGCTTAATTCTATTCAAGATGAGAGCAAGATAAATTTCCTAATTCCCCATAGACTTCTAAAATTCATTGCTAAATTCTCTCTATGACTGCCATTATCCAACAAATAAAAGAGCGTTTTTCCCAATCCCTAGTTAAATCCTTTGGTGAAAACTTCACTGATACCGATCCTCTAATTGTCGCCGCTAGTAACCCCCGTTTTGGCGATTATCAATGTAATATTTCCCTCTCTTTAGCCAAAGAATTAAAACAAAAACCCCGGGAAGTGGCGGCAACTTTACTAAAAAATCTAGAGATAGATGATCTCTGTCAAACCCCCGAAATTGCTGGACCTGGTTTTATCAATCTTACCCTTAAACCCAGTTATCTAGAAACCCAATTAAAAGACCTAATTATTGACAACCGTTTAGGAGTTGCCGCTGCTAACCCCAGTCAAAAAATTATTGTCGATTTTTCCAGTCCCAATATTGCTAAAGAAATGCACGTCGGTCACTTGCGATCGACTATAATTGGTGATTGTATTGCTCGGATTTTAGAATTTCGTCATCATCAAGTAATTCGTCTCAATCACGTCGGGGATTGGGGTACTCAATTCGGGATGTTAATTACCTATCTACAAGAAGCTTATCCTAGGGCTTTAACCCAAGCGGATGCTCTGGATTTAGGGGATTTAGTTAGCTTTTATAAAAAGGCTAAAATTCGTTTTGATGAAGACGAAAACTTTAAAGAAACTGCCCGCCAAGCCGTAGTAAAATTACAGTCAGGTGATCCTCAAAGTCGTCAAGCATGGCAGTTACTTTGTCAACAATCACGGCGGGAATTTCAGAAAATCTATGATATTCTCGATATAAAACTGACTGAAAGGGGGGAATCTTTTTATAATCCCTACCTTGAGACAGTAATCAGAGAATTAGAGCAACAGGGATTGCTAACAGAAGACAATGGCGCTTTATGCGTCTTTCTCGATGGTTTTACCAACAAAGAGGGGGATCCTTTGCCCCTAATTGTCAAGAAATCCGACGGCGGTTATAATTATGCCACCACCGATTTAGCGGCAATTTGTTATCGAGTGCGTCAAGATAAAGCCGAAAGAATAATTTATGTCACCGATGCTGGACAAGCTAACCATTTTGCCCAAGTATTTCAGGTGGCTAAAAAAGCGGGATTTTTACCCGATAATGTGGCAGTGGTTCACGTCGCTTTTGGATTAGTTTTAGGGGAAGATGGTAAAAAATTAAAAACTCGTTCTGGGGAGACGGTAAAACTACAAGAATTACTCGATCAAGCGATCGCCTGTTCCCTAGCTGACTTAGAAAAAAGACTGGCAAGCGAGGAAAGAGAAGAAACTGGCGATTTTATCGCTAATACTGCCGAAACCGTCGGATTAAGTGCCGTTAAATACGCCGATCTCAGCCAAAATCGCAATAGTAACTACGTTTTCAGTTACGACAAAATGCTCAATCTGCAAGGCAACACCGCCCCCTATATGCTGTACGCTTACGCTAGGGTTCAGAGTATCAGTCGCGAAGGTGGTATTAATTTTCAGGATTTAAGTGCCAATTCACCGCTAATTCTCAAGGATGAAAGCGAATTAATTCTGGCTAAACAATTACTGCAACTGCCGGAAGTAATTAGTGCCGTGGAAGAGGATTTATTACCCAATCGTTTATGTGATTATCTTTATGAACTCAGTAAAAAGTATAATCGTTTTTATGAGAATTGTCCCGTTCTGAAAGCAGCAGAACCGATTAAAACCTCCCGTTTAGTTTTGTGTGATTTAACGGCAAGAACCCTAAAATTAGGCTTATCTCTCCTGGGAATTCCCGTTTTGGAAAGAATGTAAATCAGTTATCAGTTATCAGTTCATCGTTTACTATTCACAGCAAAAAAACGACCCAATTCATAATTCATAATTGATGATTCATAATTCCCACACCCTACACCCTACACCCTACACCCCACACCCTACACCCCACACCCCACCCCTTGCATTGCGTATCTTTGACAAAACTGGGTGCTATTTTATACCCAGAAAAAGTGTACTATGCTGACGTTAAAAAACCTGAGTTTTTGCTAACCTAGAAATAGCTCTAATCAGAGCCAATATTTTTGGGCGAAGCTTAGAGATTAATCTAGTTAAACTGACTCATGACGTTATCTTATTGTCGTCTGTTGCCTATTAGCTTTCAGGTGATAACTCGGAGACAGGGAATTAGTACAAAAGTTCAAATTTCCTCTCCGCATCCCCAGCGTTCCTGTGTAGTCTTAACGAGTAATTTTATCCCAGAGATGTTATCGTTAAAGCGGTCAAATGTCCGAAAGTCCTAGAGGATTTTAGGGAAAGAGCATTTGCCCTCCCGTAGTCTCAGATAGAACCTTATGAGTCAATCAATTGAAGATAAAGCTATGGCCGATGCTGATGTATCAGATTATACCACAAATAAAATAATTGTCTCTAATTGGATCGCCCCTTGGTCGAAAGGCAATCGGAAAAATCCGTCACCGCAACCAAAATGGGATTTATGGCAACCCCTGCGGCAACGAATCGATCATCTAGAAATCAATACACCTGAACTAGCTCACAAGATTTGTCGTCTAATTCCGGCTCAATGTCCCTTTGCGCGGAAAATTACCCTATTTAGCTGGACAATTCTAGAGATTCCGCCCCTTTGCAAGCTAAATCCCCTCTACGAAAACCTGATGATGTTAAGATTTCGCGCTCTTTCTTACCTTGCCGATGAATGTGGAGAGGATATCGGTGCTTACTGCTAAAATGGGAGAGTGTCTTTAATCGCCACACCTATGGCCATCATCGCTCTGAAAGCTTGGTATCTGGACAAATACGAACCTATCCGCGAGGTTGTCAAACGTCCCCACGACTTGCGCTTAAGTCGCAATAGTCTCTTAAAATCGGGTTTAAGGGCCGATTTTCTCGATGATAGTCTGACGATACAGGGTTCTGTCTGGTTCCAACGCTATCTAGAAGGGGAAAGGGTGGAATTTTACCTCGAAGGTAGTGGCGGTTACGTCATCTCGAATATTGACCTGATTTCCCAAGAAATTTACTTTACTAAACAGGACCTCAGCACTTGGCTGGATCCCGTCATTTATTTTAGCTCCCAAAGCCAATTTAAGGACTCTAGCACCGCTTTAAAAACAGTTTTGACCGAAACCGTCGAAAATCTCAATAAACGCTCCCGTTTGCCCTTAACTATGGAAGAAACGCCTCGAACTGAGGGCAATGTCACCCGGTTGAGTGATAGTCAATTACGCAAAATTCGCAAAAGTTTATTATTTATTGCTGATGCTACGGCGATTAGCCAAAAAGAAACGGAATTACTGCCCAGTCCCCTAGTGGGTGTAGAATTAGGTTATGCGATCGCTTGTAAACAGGGCGGACAAATTCTGCTAACCTATCAAAATCGGGCGGAATTAAAGGGTAAACTAGCTTTTGACCTGCCAAGCTACCAAAAATTAATTTTCTCAGATCTTAGCGAATTGCGTCTCACTTTTCCGCCTTTAATGGCAACTTTATTACAAAAATTCAATCTGATTAGTTAAAAAAATGAGTAGAAAAGCTGACGAGTACGCTGTACATTTGTTCTTAAGCAGTGGACATCGCGAGGAAGTCCGTTTTTTGACTATCCAAGAATTTCAAAAGTGGTACAGTAAGGAATTAGTTCCGAAAGCCGATTCCCAGGATTTTATCAATGTTCCGATCAGAAATATTCAAGGGGAATATATGGTTTTACGTCCAGCTAGTATCGTTGCTATTCGCGTGGAACCCGTCTTTTTTGGCAGTGTGGAAAGAATCTAATTTGTCGTTATCCCTAAAAAAGATAGTTAGATAGGGAGAATTTTAGAGATTATTGATAATTCTCTCAATATCAGCTTGAATTTGATTGCTGACTTTGCCTTGCCAGCGTTCTTTTAATTCCCTTAATCCCACTTCTGCGTATTGACAGATCTTATCTAAAATTTCTTTGCCATCGCTAGGTTGAGGATAGGAATTCTTTTTACAGATAATATAAATTCCTGCGGTTAAAGCTAAAATAACTTCTGGCTCGATTTGGCTAATAGTAATTAAATCCTGTCGATTGCTCAGATTGATTCCGTAGATACTGAAGTCTTGTTTAATGGCAAAAGCAGCGGCGAATAAATAAGCATCTACCATGCGCTCAAAGGTTTTATTATCTTTTAGTACCTGTAGATAATTTCTGGAAGTTTCCGAGGCATAAATCTTCAAACTGGGATCGATTCTCTGCATTAGTAACTCTCCATCACTTCAATCACGGAAGCATCTTCATCGGCAGCCAAACGGTGTATTTTAAAAATATCAGTAGTGTGGGGAAGCAGCAGATTTAAAAGTCGATCGGGAAGATCGCGATCGGTAGCTAGAATAATTACTTGGGAGTGTAAATTAGGGAGAGAGTTAATAATATTTTTTTGATGTTCTTTGTCTAAATGGCCAAAAGGTGTATCCATAATTAGGGGAACACAATTATCGGTTATTTGATTTAAACCAGTGATAAAAGCAAAAGCTAAAGCTTCCTTTTCTCCCGCACTTAAGACATCGGGATTTAATAATTTTCCCGTGAGGGTACGGATTCCTAAAGTGTATTCGGGAGTAATTTCTACTCCTCTATATTCCTCTGGTTTGTTGGTTACTTGTAAATAGCGATCGCTGGTTACTTGATTAATCATTTTTTGGGAATTATCGATATGCCATTCGATTAATTCGTTAGTGGCATTTTTTAAACCTCTGGCCATTTTAACCTGATTAGATAACATCAACGTGGTTTGATTTTCACTAGCTAAAATTTCCACTTCTTTGCGTAAATTTTCTAATTGCTTTTCTTTGATTTCGATTTCCTTTTGCAAGCGTTCGATCTTTTCTTCAATCTTCTTAACTTTTCCTTCCGATTCGTCAACTTTTCGCCAAATATCCCTCACCGAGTCTTGATTTATTCCCGTGGTTTCCTGTTTTAGCTGTTTAATATGTTGATTAATTTCTTCGATTTCTTCTTCTAAAAGATCTCTTTGTAAAAGCAATTGACTATAATTGCTAAATTTGGCATTATCTCGGATAATTCCCTGTAAATCAATTCTAAGTTGGTCTTTTTCTATTCTGGTGGCGTTGTCCACTTCTAAGGACTCTAGTTCGGCAATTTGTTGCAGGATAAAGTCACGAGAATTTTTATCTAAACAACGACCACATAAACAACTTTCATCGTCAAGTATTGCTCTTAAAATTGCTGTAGAATTAGTTTTATAAGTGCTTTTTAAGCTAGTAACTTGCAAATCGTCAGCCATTTCCTGCACAAAGTTAATCAGCAAAGGTATCGAAGCTTTTTTTAACCAAGAATCGATAGACTTTTGTAGGTTATTTAACTGAGTTTGTAACCCGATACGCTTTTTCTCTAAGTTATGAATTTCCTCTAGTTTTTCTCGTAAACTTTCAATCTGAGCGGCCTTTTCTTGAGCATCCTGATGAATAATTATAGCATTTTTTCCCTCATCTTTAGCATTTTTACGCTGACCTTGTTGCAGATCAATTTCTTCTTCTAATTCTCGCAATTGTTGCAGCTTATCTTTAAAAGTTTGACTGGTTCCCTTTGCTTTATTTAAACGGTTTTCTAATTCTTGCAAGGCTTTTTCTGTATCATCACGCAGATTTCTTAATTCAGGGATACCCAAAACTTTTTCAATTGCTTCTTTTGCTTCTTTAGTTTGAGTTATCTGGGTATATTGTTCAATTTTTAAGCCATCAAAACAGAAAAAATCTCGAATAGATTTAGGAAGCAATGCTTCGATATATTCCCTAGAGTTACTTCTTATGGTTCCATCTTCATAAAATAATGCTTCCTCTAAGCTGAGAGAAGAAGTGCTACCATTAACGTTTAATTTCGCTGTGCGACTGATAAAGTAATTTTTCTCGTTTCTAGTAAAATTTAATTCCACCCGCATTTCTCTTGCCGGTGAAGAATTATCCTTACCTCTATAAAAATAGGTTTTCAGAGTCTCTTTAGATACAATATCTACCCCATAGAGACACCATAAAATCGCTGTCATTAGAGAAGTTTTACCGTGGCCATTATTCCCGAAGATAATCTGAATTTTTCTGTTGGGATGCAGGTTAAAAGTAATATTTTGACTAGGATAACATTTCCAATTAGTTAAGCGAATTTGTTTCAGTCTCAAAGTCATAGAGTTTATTTATTGTGAGGAGTCGGTATATTTTTCGATGAGTTTGACAATTTTAGCTGATAGATGCCGATTTTTTAGAGTAATTTTTTCTACTTCTAAAGCCATGGCTTCCTTTAGCAGTTGGGGAGGTATCTCATATTTTTGGGCTATTTCTTTAATTTTAGCAGTTATGTCCATGGATTTTCTGGGGGTTGGGGAGTGGGTATTGTCAAGTCTTAATGCTTATTTGGCAAGAGATACCTTGATGAGGATAAATTTTATAACAGATCTGAGTAGGTAAGGCTATAGTGAGTTATAGCCTTTGTCATAAACATGAAGTATAACCTAATTTGGTATTGACGACTGACTACCCAAAAGGAAAACTTCGTACTTCACCATTAAGATAACTGCTATAAGCTGATCTACTCTCAACCCTATACAAAAACACCATAAAAGCTAAAATAGATAGCTGACAGTGATTCTGAACACAATAGTAATATAGACTAAACCGCCTTGTATTATCGTCTTCTTCTTGATTTTAATACCCTAGAAAACCGGTTAATTGCCCTAACATCTGAACAAAGTCATTATCTTAAAAAAGTTGTTCGTTTAAAATCCCATGACCGTTTTATTGCCCTAAATGGACAAGGACAAGCGTGGTTAGCGGAAATAATTGATAATTCGGCCCATCTTTTAGAAGCGATAAACGAAACTAGCGAACTACCAGTACAAGTGAATTTAATGGTAGCAATTCCCAAAAATGGCTTTGATGATATCGTTCGCGCTGCCACCGAATTAGGAGTTTATCGGATTATCCCGCTGCTAACAGAACGCGGTTTAGTCAATCCTAGTCCTCAAAAAATTGACCGTTGGCGAAAAATTGCCCGGGAAGCTGTAGAACAATCAGAAAGACAGATTATTCCCATTATCGAAGAACCACAGTCATTTTTAGCCATCCTTAACCGGGGAGCTAACCCACAGACAACTTGTTATATTGGTGTTACCCGTAGAACAGTGGCCCCGCTACTTTCTCAATTACAAACATCAACCGAGATAACCATGGCCATCGGACCGGAAGGGGGATGGACGGAGACAGAAATAGAACAAGCAATCGCCGCTAATTTTCTACCTGTATCACTGGGAAAACGCATTTTGAGAACAATTACCGCTCCCTTAGTGGCTCTCGCTATCATTAACGCCTATTTAGACAGCTAATTGACTACAGTTTTTATGACCAAGACTAGCAATCGAGATAACTGAAATCCTTTCGCTTCTTAACTAGGGTTTGCGGCAAAAAGTTTTTTGTGGGGGCAGGGTGTGGGGTGTAGGGTGTAGGGTGTAGGGTTTTACCGGTTTTCAGGTGGTCAATTACCCAATTTTCAGGGAAAAAGTCCCGGAATTTTCCCCCTGCTCACTCCCATGCCCGGCACTTTTGGATTTCAAAAAAGTCTAGAAGTCTTATCCAACAAGGTTTTTAGATTTATTCAGCAAACCTTACCTAAAGCAAAAACTAGCAGCAGTTCCCCAGTGGTCAGATTTTCCCTTTTTTGTCGAATAGCACCCTCATCTTCCCCGAAAAAACTCGCCCTAGCGCAACTTTATGACCTCTAGTAGCCCTTCTAACCCCTCTTTTGACTGGTTTAACCCCTCGCCCCAGCAAGACAGCGATTTACTGGCACAAATCGGCTTTATCCCCGGTGTCAAAGAATTTCTCACCCTGCGACAGGTTCACGCCTTGGAACACGCCACCGTCTGGGTATTAAGCGAAATGGCTGCCCGTCGTCAATCGCCTTTTGACCATTCCCCCGCAGATAACGAGGCCCTGGGGGGACTCTCCACCGATAGGGGTTTTTATCTCTACGGACAGATTAATACAAATGAACTGCAAATTGCGGCCAAACAGGCTCTTCATCGTCTCAAAAATGGCGAGGGGCAATTGGCACTACATCCGCGTTGTGGCACCAATTTATCGGTAACTTTAGCCTTAACCGCTGGCTTAGTCTTAGGAACTCATCTTGTCTTCCCCAGAGGTCCGATTTCTCAGTTATTAGGCTTAGGTTTAGCCACTGCCACCGCTTTTCAAATCGGGCCAGATGTGGGAATGTCGGCCCAAAAATACCTGACTACGGCCATTCCTTTTAACTTAACAATCGTTAACATTGCACCAAAGGCAGACCTATGGGGACGTTCGGGGCATTTTGTCCAAACAGAGTGGCAAGATTTGCAATAAAACTTAAAGTAAAAACCCTTTCGGCAAACTCGCTCTGATTGTAACCTGTTAACTAAACCCTAAAAAAAAACACCTATGCCTGGAATCGAACGCGGAGCCAAAGTTAGAATCAAACGTAAAGAGTCTTACTGGTACAACGATGTAGGAACCGTAGCCAGTGTTGACAAAAGTGGTATCCTCTATCCCGTTATCGTCCGTTTTAACACTGTTAACTACCACGGTTTTAGTGGTAGCGCCGGTGGACTGAATACCAATAACTTCGCTGAAAGTGAATTGGAACTCGTTAAGGCTGCCCCCGCTAAGAAATAAAGCTGACTAAAATTCGGCCTATCCTCACCGACTGACTGACGGGAATTCTCTCTTGTTGGTCGGTTTTTTTTATAGCTATCAGTAATCAGTTATCAGTTAAGTAGTCGTGCAAAATAAATTTCCTAGTGAAAAAAGGCAAAAGGCAACAGGCAACAGACAACAGGCAACAGGCAACAGGCAAAAGCTTTATCGAAATGTGTAATTAATTTTGCTTAGGTAGTTATCAGTAATCAGTTCACTGTTTACTGTTTACTGATATTACATTTTGGGCGCATCGCTTGCGCGCCAACTATATAAAAACTGACTAACAAATTATCTAAAAGTCGCTTGAACCTTTAGCCAACAAGAGTTAATTAGTTTCATTATCCTAGATAAGTTTTTAAATACTTGACAAAATATATCAAATAATTTATGATATTAGATAGCCAAAAATCATGATAATGTGCCATCAACATAATCGGGTTTTAGGTGTTTAAAAATTAGTTTTTCAGTCATCAAATCTGGAATTTATGAGCATTTTAGAACTGATAGAAAAAAGACTAGAAGAAAACTTTGCCCTCCACGAACAATACCTAAACCCCCAGATGGTTAGGGTACTAAAAACGATCGGCTACGATCGCCACTACGTTAAAGCCGAAGGTGCTTACCTATTCGACAATCACGGGGAAAAGTATCTGGACTTACTGAGTGGTTTTGGTGTTTTCGCTCTCGGACGCAATCACCCCAAGATCGTGCAAGCTTTACAAGAGGTATTGACGGCAGCATTGCCCAATTTAGTCCAATTGGATGCTTCTATCCTAGCGGGATTGCTGGCGGAACGGTTAGCAGCGATCGCCCCGACCGGATTAGAACGAGTTTTCTTTGCTAATTCCGGCACAGAAACCGTCGAGGCTGCCATTAAATTCAGCCGCTACGCCACCGGACGCAGCAAAATTGTTTACTGTCAGGGAGGCTACCACGGGTTAACCATGGGTTCCCTTTCCGCCACTGGCGATCCCCATTATCGTGAGGGATTTGGGCCTTTTGTCGCCGATTTTAAGGAAATTCCCTTCGGTGATCTAGCTGCGCTCGAAAAAGCTCTAATTAACCAAGACGTAGCGGCTTTTATTACCGAACCGATCCAAGGTCACGGGGTGAGAATTCCTGAACCGAACTATCTCCCGGCGGCGGCTGCCCTTTGTCGTCGTTATGGCACTCTTTTTGTAGCCGATGAAGTGCAGACCGGTTTAGGCCGGACTGGCAAAATTTGGGCTGTAGAACATTGGGGGGTAGAACCAGACATTTTATGTGTTGCCAAGGCTCTTTCGGGTGGTTTTGTGCCAGTGGGAGCGGTTCTCTGTCGTCGCTGGATCTTCGATCGAGTATTCGATCGCATGGATCGTTCTGTGGTTCACGGTAGCACTTTTGGTAAAAATAATCTGGCCATGGCCGCCGGTATTGCCACTTTACAGGTGATTGAAGAGGAAAAATTAGTCGAGCGATCGGCCGTAATCGGTCAACAAATTATCGCAGAACTACGGCCCCTCGTAGATCAGTACGAATGTTTGCAGGAAGTGCGGGGATTGGGTATGATGATAGCCTTGGAATTTGCCGAGCCGAGCAGTTGGTCACTAAAAGCTGCCTGGAAAATGCTAGAAACCGCCAATAAAGGGCTATTTTCCCAGTTAATCGTCGTTCCCCTCTTTACGCGCCATCAAATCCTCTCCCAGGTTTCCGGCCACGGCATGAATATCATTAAGTTTATCCCCCCCCTCACCCTCTCCGATGAGGATTGCCGTTGGCTTGTCACCGCCGTTAAAGATGTGGTCGCTGATGCACACCGCTTCCCTGGGGCCGCTTGGGAATTCGGTAAAACCTTGGCCAGCCAAGCTATACGCCAAAAAACTGCCAAAAAATAGTTAATATGTCCAGTTTGTTTCATCCCCTCTGCGGTAGTAACCTTAGTACCCTATTACGTTTATTTTTGACCAATGGCGGCATCGATCGCCCCAATTTTGCCCCAGCAACCCTGGCGCTGGCAGTTACCCTAGCGCGACTGCCTTTTTCTACCCTAGAACGAATTTTGATGACAGGGTTTTATGAGCGCCGCGTGCAGGTAAAAGCACCCATTTTTATTGTCGGCTATTGGCGCAGCGGCACGACCCATCTGCACAATTTACTCGGTCAATCGGAGCATTTTGGCTATATTTCACCCCTAGCGGTGGGATTACCCTGGGATATCCTCGGTATCGTCCGCTTATTTCAACCGCTGCTAGAATTAGCCCTACCTAGCGATCGCCATGTGGATAACGTCGCTGTTACTCCCAATTCACCCCAAGAAGACTCGATCGCCCTGGCCAGCATGATCCCCCTTTCCTACTACCATGGTTTATACTTTCCCCAACGTTTTCAGTATCATTTCGAGCGAGGGGTTTTTTTTCAAGGCTGCAGCGAGAAAGAAATCGCCAATTGGCAACGTTGGCATACTCATCTATTAAAAAAAGTTTCCATCCATCAAAAAGACAAACAATTACTAATCAAAAACCCCGTTTATACGGCACACATCGCCAGATTGCGATCTATCTGGCCCGATGCTAAATTTATTCATATCTACCGCAATCCCTATCTAGTTTTTCCCTCAACCCGTCACTTTTTCACCCGCATCCTACCGGAACTAGCACTGCAACCCTACGATAATTTATCTATTGATGTCATCGAGCAAGCGATTCTGAAAAGTTATACCCCAATGCTTAATTCTCTCCTGGGAGATAGTGCCGATTTACCCGCCGATAGTTTTGTAGAAATTCGTTTTGAGGATTTAGAAAAAGACCCCCTAGCACAAATCGAGAAAATTTACGATCAACTGCAACTTCCCGACTTAAAAATAGCTATGCCTCGCTTTGAGAAATATATCAGCAGTCTGCAAGGATATAAAAAAAATAATTATCCCCCAGATGCAAAAGCGATCGAGTTAGTCGAATCCCATTGGCTGCCATTTATTCAACGTTGGAATTATTTTTAGTCATCAGCTTTTTCAGTTATCAGATATCAGTTATCAGTCATAATTCATAACTCATAACTCATAATTTAATATGAAATATCTTAAATTTATCTTTCTGGGTTTAGGTTTTGTTTTACTAGGGGTAATTTTACGCCAAACAAATCTGCAAGAAGTTTGGCAACAAATCACCCTAGTCGGTTGGTGGGGAATGACATTAGTGATTATTTTTTATTTCCTAGAATTTCTCACCGATGTTTTTACTTGGCAACTAACTTTTAAAAGTATGCCTATCCAACCTAGATGGACAATTCGCCTATTATTAATTTACATGGTAGGGGCAGCCTTTAATCGCGTGACTCCCTTCGCTTCGTTGGGAGGAGAAGGTTTTAAAGCAGTGATGTTAAAAACTCACTATCAGATTAGCTATAAAGAAACCAGTGCCTCGATTATTTTGACCAAGACGTTAAATACTGCTTCCCTTGTCTTCTTTGCAATTATCGGTTTTTTTCTGCTCCTAGCTTCCCCAAAATTTTCTAATTCTTTTAAAACTTTTACCGGATTAAGTCTTGCTATATTCTCCAGTTGTATTCTGATATTTTTCTTGATTCAGCGATTCCGTTTATCCTCCCGAATAGTTAATCGATTAGGTCATTCTTTTTTAGGCGATCGCCTAGCCAAACCTTTAGAAAATCTTCGCAGTGTCGATGATCGTTTAGGAGAATTTTACCGGAATCTGCCCCTATTTAGAAATGGCTTGATCGTCGGTTTTCTCAATTGGCCCCTCGGAGTTTTAGAAATCTATGTTTTAATGCAGTTTCTCCAACATCCGATCAGTTTTGCCGATGCTTGGTTATTTGATTCTGTTGCCCAATTGGTACGCGCTGGAACCTTTTTTATTCCCGCTAATATCGGTACTTTAGAAGGTTCTTTAGTGCTGCTGGGTGCTTCCTTAACCGGCAGTCTAGAATTAGGTTTAGCGATTTCTGTAATTCGCCGGGTTAAAGATATTCTCTGGATTATATTAGGTTTATTGATCTGGTGGTTATTTTCCCTAAGACCGACTTTACCCGATCGCTCTTCAAAATAATCTCAATCATACTAAATCCGTTGAGTATAGGTAACATATCAGGAGAGGCACTCACGTACTCATGTACTCATGCAAAAAGGGGAATAAATAATCAGTCTTTAATAACCAGATTTAGTATTATCAGTAACTTTTAAATTAGTACAAATATATGAACAACTGCGTGTAAGCATCCCACCGAAAAGCTAATGCGCGGGGGTTTGGGGGCGGCGCCACGCCCCCAACGGGGGGTTTGGGGGGTAGAACCCCCCAAAAGTCTGGATTGAGGACAAAAAATCTAGAAAGCACAGTTTTTAAAAATTCGCCTGGTTAAAGATATTCTCTGGATTAGCTTAGGTTTGTTGATCTGGTGGTTATTTTCCCTAAGACCGACTTTACCCGATCGCTCTTCAAAATAATCTCCATCAGTCAACTCCCGATTATTCATCCTGTAATTTTTCGCGTACATTGCGAACAATCCGCGATAATTCAGTCTTTTCATCGACGCTAATTTTAGTCGGAGAACCACTAATAATCCGCTCGTAATTGCGGAAAGAATCCTTGATATCCGCCCCGTCCTGACTGATAGTATATTCACGAATGCCTTTATCGTGCCAAGAACCGCGCATCTTAAAGACGTTAATCGCTCGCGACATTTCGCCACGAATTTCCACATACTGCAACATTAAAATCGTGTCGGTAATCGTAGAAATATGGGATTCAGTGATCGAGTGCGCTCCCATAAATTGGTCGGTAGTATTGGTGAAAAATCCCGTAATTTCCTCCTGTTTGGCGTATCCCGTCACCCCGATCACAAATTGCCGAAAAGCATTATTTGTCACCCCGCGAGCGAGCGCCGATAGAGAATCGATGGCAATGCGGGAGGGTTTAAATTCCGAGATTTCCGACTTAATCATCTGTAAATGGTCTTCCAATCCCGCCGATTCCGGGTAAGAACACAATAATTTTAATAATCCCTTGCGTTCCATCTCCTCAAAATCGATCCCCCAAGAAGAAGCATTTCGGGACAATTGGGCGCGAGATTCTTCATAAGCGAACAAAATCGCCCGCTCACCGCGCCTACAGCCTTCTTCCAGAAATTTACTGACTAAGAGAGTTTTACCCGTACCTGTTGCTCCTGTGGCCAAAATAATCGAATCCTTGAAAAAACCGCCTCCACACATATCATCAAGGGTTTTTACTCCCGAAGAAATGCGGACATTAGAAGAGCGCTGAGTTAGACGCATCGCACCGAGGGGGAAGATATTAATGCCATCATTGGTGATAGTAAAGGGATATTCCCCCTTCATGTGGGTTGTTCCCCGTAATTTGAGGATTTCTGCGGTTCTGCGTCGTCTTTCTCCCTCTAGGACGTTCCGCATAATTACCACATTATCAGAGACAAATTCCTCTACACCAAAACGGGCCACCGCTCCGTATTCTTCGATACGTTCCGTGGTCATAATTGAAGTCACTTCTAATAATTTTAACCGGGCCACGAGCCGAAAAATTTCTCGCCGCACAACTGAGACCGCTTCGTACTGCTGAAAAACGGCAGTTACAGAGTCAATTGATACCAGTTTGGCTTTATATTTGGTAATTGCGTATTGAATGCGCTCGATTAGGGCCGAAAGATCAAAACTACCCACCACCTCTTGACCTTCCGGATCTGGAGAAGCATCGAGAATAAATAATTTACCCTGGTCAATTAATTCTTCTAAATCCCAACCAAAACTATAGGCATTTTGGATAATATCGGTGGGAGATTCTTCAAAAGTAACAAACAGGCCCGGATAGTCAAAATACTTGATCCCGTGGTAGAGAAATTGCACAGCAAGCAGGGTTTTTCCCGTGCCAGAAGTGCCACTAACTAAGGTAGTTCGCCCCATGGGTAAACCACCGTGAGTGATCTCATCAAAACCTTCAATTAGAGTTCTAATTTTGCGAACACCTTTGGGTTTAATCGGTGGATTTGATTGGCTATTAGAGTTAGATTGAGTCATTATTTATCCAGCGAGTATTTAAAGAGTAGGATTTTTATCTAATTTTTCCACAGAAACATATCAAGCCTGACTAGACACTTTACACCATCTCGATTTCCATTGACTCTTGACTTTCCTATAGACGTACTAGATTACGCCCCGATCATTTCTCCTTCAATAAATATAACCCGTCTAATCACCTATGGCCAAAGACCTAGCTATCATTTTCTCGTTCACGAATTTCCTCGTACAGTAAGTCTAAACCGATCAGAACCTTCTCTCGATCGGACAAATCACCGATAATTTTCCGCACCGGGGGAGGGAGGACTTTCGCAAGGGTAGGAGTAGCAAGAATCTTGTCTTCCTCCGCTAGTTGTGGGTTTTTCAGCACGTCAATCACCTTGAGCGCATACACTCCCTGAAATTCCTCTTCTAGGATATTTTTCAGGGTTTTTAAGGCACGCACAGAGTTGGGTGTATTGCCAGCGACGTACAGTTTTAAAACATAGGTTTTTTTGAAGACGCTCATAGGTTAGGATCAAAGGGGCTGGGGATACGAGTTCATCGCTATTTATGGGGGGAGATTTTAGTCTATTCCCAATAATAAATCATAAGGGATATCCTCGCGAGGTATGGAACGACGATACATTTCCCCCAAGTGAGCAAGGATATCAATAAGGGCGAGACGATAATCTAGGAGAATTTCCTCACTTCTGCCTTCTAATTTTAACTGTTGGGAAAATTCGTCCATTAACTCCATGTGAATTTCCAGAATTTGCGACACCGAGAGATCGGTAAAAAAGACATTATTAACCAACTCGTCGATCGCTTGATTAATCGGATAATCCTGTTGGAAGTAATTTAAAATAATCTCCCGATAATCTGCTCTTACTTCCCGCAGTAATTCTTTTTTTTCCTCTGGGGCAAGATTGCGATAGAATAGCTGCGGGTTGCGTTTGTAGTAAACACCTAAATAGCCGAGTCTTTCTTTTAATTTTTCCGCTAAACGGCGCTGTTGTAGGAGGAGAAAACTGTGATTATTGGCCACGGGATTTGGTTGGTTAACAATCGTAGTCCGCTCGGAAAAAGAGCAGTTAGGAGCTAAATGGAGAAATCTAGCGATCGCTTGGTCGATGACGGCGGTGATGCTGTCTAATTCCTTGACGGTGATTTGTAATTCGGCACTATGATAGAGACAGGTGGGAGAGTCATTCGTTCCGGCAGTGATGTTTTTGTCAGCGACAATGATCACTACGGGCAGTAAAATCCCCGCTTCGTAGAGTTGATTAAAAGTCGGCTGTAGGGAAGGATGAGAGACCACCAGCAAACAATCGATTTTTTCCTTCTCTGCTTCGATATTAGCCAGTAATTCGCTAGAAGAAGACCCCAGGGTTAGATTATAGCGTTCATTAGCCAATAAAGCCGTCAAAGAATTAACCAGACCCAGGGGTGAACTCACCCCCGTTAAGGGTGAGTCCGTTGGGACAAAAGCATAAATAGTCAGTCTCGGAGGCAACGTTTTCTCACCCGCAAGGTAGATAGAAATTGACAAACAATAGGTTAGGCTTTCTCTGTTGAGAAGACAACCCCCCCCGCCATCAGCTAAAGGAAGTTAAAAGTTAACTTTGCTTTTTGGCAGTGGGTATCGTAGTTAATTGTAATCAATGGAGCGGTTCTCTAGATGAGCGAGCGTCATAATCAAGGTAAATTCAAGTTCTAGGACGACTAATAGTTTGGCCATCAGTTTGTTAATTATGCCCTAAAGTTACCGCCACCGCCCTCCCCAATTATCCCCATGCCTAGCGTTACCCTCAGTCTCCATCACTTTAATCAATCTGTCACTACCTGTGAATTAATTATCGACAGGGCCAGTCTTTGCGATTTAATTAACACGGGCAATCCAGAAGCGATCGTGGTGGTGGATGAGCGGTATTGTCCACTAGGACTGATTGAGAGTCAAGCCCTGATTGCTTACCTCCTCTATCAACAGCAGTACCCCGAAACCAGAAACCCCTCCTGCAACCGTCTCGATCTAAGCGGTTGGCTGCGTCCAATTATCCCTCTTAACTCGCGCATGGCCGTGAGTGAGTTTCTAGCCACCCTGACGGCAGAAGCGATCGCAAAAGCCCCTATTTTAGTCGATGCTCAGGGCAAACTGTTAGGACGCTTAGACACGGGCAAACTTCTGCAATTTTGTCTCGGGCGCTCGATTCTCGATGATCCTCCCCCGCAGCTCCGCATCAGCGATCGCATTACCCCCCCCCGCAGCGATCATCCTTTGGAATTTCTAGAACAATTACCGCTGCCGCTGCTGCTCTACAGTCCAGAAGCGGGAATTTTATACCAAAATCAGGCTTGGTGTCAACAAATCGGGGCAGCTTTCCCCGCTAATATCGATAACTCTGCCTTGGCTTTAGTTAATGACCCCTTAACCCTCCCATCCCCCACTCCCCCCCTGTTTCCCCAGCGTCTAGAAACGGTGACATCGGGTTTAACTAAGACTTGGCGCCTGTTGTCCGTGCCGTTAAATTTAACGGATAATTATCCTTTGATCGAGAAAGCTTCAGGACTATGGTTACTGTTAGCCACCGATATCACCGAACAACAGCAATATTGTCAGGAATTAGCGGTTAAAAATGCCGATCTGGTCCATTTAAATCGTCTTAAGGATGAATTTCTCGCCTGTGTTAGCCATGAGTTTAAATCGCCCCTCACCGCCGTTATCGGTCTCTCCAGTCTGCTGCGGGAACAAAAAATTGGTGAACTTAACCCCCGACAGTCCAAATATGCCGATTTAATCTATCGCAGCGGTCGCCAGTTGATGGCTTTGGTCAATGATCTCCTCGATTTAACCCGCCTAGAGACAGGACAACTACAATTAACTTTAACTAGAGTCAAAATCGATCGCCTCTGTCAACGGGTTTACGATATCATCGTCGATAAATATCCCCAACGTCTCGATCTCCCCAGCAGCTATCATCTTGACATCGAATCGGGGTTAGATTATGTTCTGGCCGATGAAGCCCGTTTACAACAGATGTTAGTGCATTTGTTAGATAATGCGGTGAAATTCACCATTGATGGCGGTAATTTGGGCATTAAAGTTAATCGTTGGGAAAATTGGCTGGCTTTTACCGTCTGGGATACGGGGATCGGTATTCCAGAAGAATCCCAGCATCTGATTTTTCAGAAATTCCAACAGCTAGAAAGTCCTTTCACCCGTCAATTTGAGGGTGCAGGTTTAGGTTTAGTCCTCAGCCAAAAATTAGCACGCTGTCACGGTGGCGATCTATCCTTTGTCTCCAGGGCCCGGGAAGGTAGTCAATTTACCTTACTGCTGCCGGTTCATCCCCAAGGTGCCGATCAGGAGTCCGCCACTCCCCAGCGTCTGGTGTTAGTGGTGGAAGCTAATCCCCAAGTGATCGAACAGTTTGTCGATCGCTTGAGTGAATTGGGATTAAAAGCCATTATCGCTCGTAGCGGCACTGAGGCGATCGAAAAAGCTCGTCAGTTAAAACCCCGTTGTGTTTTTCTCAATCCTAATCTACCCCTCTTGTCCGGTTGGGATGTGTTAACGCTGCTGAAATCCCATCCCCAAACCAAAGATATAAAAGTTATTGTCACCGCCGCCGATTCCGAGCGCAACCGCAGTCAACAGCAAGGGGCCGATAGTTTTCTGGTTCCGCCGATCACATCGGCTGCGCTGCAAGCTTGCCTGAATCTGACCGTTTCCCCTGTTCCTAGCCGCAAACGGCGCACTGCTCCGACTCTGCTGCGTTTACACGGTCATTATGCCCCCAATTTCTCCGATTTATCTTCCTTTAGCTGGATTTGGAATAATCAATTAGTCCGGGAAAATTATCGTTTTATCGAGGCCGATAGTTGCGAACAGGCGGAACTTTTAGCTACTGTCTGGGAGGTGGACGCTATCTTAATCGATAGTTCGATCACAGAGGATTTATACTCTTATCTACAAACCTTGAGCAAGTCGCAAACCCTCGCTAATTTACCCCTAGTCACCCTTGATGTGGCTGTCACCGAGGTGGCCAATCAAATCCCCGGTTTAGTCGTTTTTCCCTGTTTGGCCCCCCCAACGGAAAACCGCATTGAACAGCTATTAAAGGTAATCGAGACTGCTGATCTGGCTTTTTCTCGCCACAAAAAACGGTAAGGGCAAGTCAGGCAAGTCTTGGGAATACAAGCAATGTCGATGCTCTAGCCCGATTTTCCCCAGAAGTTGGCGCTAAAGCGTAACTACAAACCTTAACTCAACCTAGAGATTATTAACTCAATTTTCTCAAAAAAATCGACCAGCCGTTAGGTGAGAAAAAGAGAAGAACCGAGAACATTAACGCACCCTACAAATTAAGATGGTGCGTTACGGCGCGATCATAATTTAATTAGGGCTTGCTGAAAAAGTTTTGGTTCTTCCGAACTTACACTGTAGAAAATTCCCCAAGCTCCCTCTCTGTCCAGCAATGCTCTAAAGTTGATAAATATCAATCTAACAAAAACTCAAAGCCCTATTGTACAAACTTTACAAGCATGAGTTGTTGATAG
>NZ_JADBUB010000050.1:0-6021 GCF_020245865.1 Microcystis sp. M169S2 | reverse complement strand
GAAAATTCCCCAAGCTCCCTCTCTGTCCAGCAATGCTCTAAAGTTGATAAATATCAATCTAACAAAAACTCAAAGCCCTATTGTACAAACTTTACAAGCATGAGTTGTTGATAGTTTTGCATGACAGGTTCGGTAGAGCCGAAGAAATTAAAAGCCAAACTGACCGACAATTACCCCTCTCAATTCTACTTTTGCCTCTCCCCTTGATTGTCTTTAATCGGGATGACAGGATTCGAACCTGCGGCCCCTTCGTCCCGAACGAAGTGCGCTACCAAGCTGCGCTACATCCCGAAAATTTTCAGCTAAATCATCATAGCATATTCGGCCTTGATTGGGTCGAGACTTGCTAGGATATTAGGGATATAGGCAAAAATTATCGGAGTAGTTCAGGCGTGACGGTCAAACCAGAGTGGTTACGGGTAAAAGCACCGCAATGGCAACGAGTCGGCAGTGTTAAGGAAGTTTTACGCGATTTAGGCTTAAATACCGTTTGTGAGGAGGCTTCCTGTCCCAATATCGGCGAATGTTTCCACGCGGGGACGGCTACCTTTTTAATTATGGGTCCTGCTTGCACTCGTGCCTGTCCTTACTGTGACATCGATTTTGAGAAAAAACCGCAACCTTTAGACTCCACGGAACCCCAGCGACTAGCGGCAGCCGTGCAACGTCTTGATCTTAATCATGTAGTGATCACTTCTGTCAATCGCGATGATTTGGCCGATGGAGGCGCTAGTCAATTTGTCCGTTGTATCGAGGAAATTCGCCGCATTTCCCCGAAAACCACTATAGAAGTGCTGATTCCCGATCTTTGTGGCAATTGGCAGGCTTTAGCTTTGATTCTTGCCGCTAAACCCGAAGTTTTAAACCACAATACCGAAACTGTTCCCCGTCTCTATCGTCGCGTGCGTCCCCAGGGTGATTACCAGCGTTCTCTAGAATTATTGCAGCGCGCTCGCGCCATTGTTCCCGCTACCTACACAAAATCGGGCATTATGGTGGGATTGGGGGAAACCGACGAGGAAGTGCGGCAAGTGATGGGCGATTTACGGGCCGTCGATTGTGATATTCTCACCATCGGGCAGTATCTGCAACCATCGCCAAAACATCTCGGTGTACAGGAATTTATCACCCCCGAACAGTTCCAAGCTTGGCGCGAATACGGTGAGTCTCTGGGATTTTTACAAATTGTTGCGAGTCCCTTGACAAGAAGCTCTTATCATGCTGAACAAGTCAGAGCCTTGATGAATTTGTATCCGCGAGAGTCTTGAGATGGGGCAGCAATTGCTGAAAAGCTCGTCCTCGATGGCTAATTTTTCTTTTTAATTCGGGAGACATTTCCGCAAAGGTTAAAGCGTATTCGGGGACATAAAAAATCGGATCGTAACCAAAACCACCTTTACCCCTAGGACTGGTGAGAATTTCTCCCGTGCAGATTCCTGTGGCGCTCAAGGCAATCTCACCATCGGGACGGGCGATCGCAATTACACAGACAAAACGGGCCGAACGATCCTGATTATCCCCTAATTCTCTGACTAGGCGATCGATTCTTTCTCGATCATTTTCACCATAGCGGGCCGAGTAAATCCCCGGGGCATTTCCTAACCCGGTTACTTCCAATCCCGAATCATCGGCGATCGACCATTCTCCCAATGTTAGGGCAATTTGAGCAGCTTTTAAATAGGCATTTTCGGCAAAAGTCGCCCCTGTTTCCTCTATCTCTAAATCATCGGGTTTTAACTGCAATTCTAGGTCGATATCAGTTAAGTATTCCCCTATCTCTGCCAATTTACCCGGATTACTCGTAGCTAGAATTAATTTTTTCATCGGCCTTTTATCTCAGTGATCAGTTACCAGTTACCAGTTATCAAATATGAGGTTTCAGCTTACTAGACCTCCAGGTAATATTATCTCAAGACTAAAAGTCTTTCTGGTTGATTAACCCGTATTTTTTCAGTGAATTGCAGATATCTACTGATAACTGATTACTGTTTACTGATAACTGATAGTCCCGCTAACATTTGAGCGTAGGGAGTTTCGTGGAGGTGGGCCTTATTGACAGCACCAAAAAGGGTTAATTTGTCGATAATTACCGATTTCATCGCGGAAATTGCCTCTCCTGCGATCTCTAATAAATCCTTATCCTCTGGCCCGCAAATTTCCCGTTTTAGGGACTGCATATAGGCTTGACGCACTTCCGTATTAACATTAAATTTGCAGACTCCTAACTGGATCGATCGCCCGATCATTTCTGGGGGTAAACCGGAAGCACCGTGTAAAACTAGGGGAATAGACAGAAGTTGTCGAATCCGGGCCAGGCGATCGAAATCGAGACGGGGCGGACTTTTGTACTCGCCATGGACATTACCGATAGTTACGGCCAGAGAATCCACTCCCGTTGCCTGCACAAATTGCACTGCTTGCTCAGGATCTGTCATTTTAGCCTCTTTTTCGGCAATAGTTAACCCGTCCTCAGTGCCGCTAATTCGGCCGATTTCTGCCTCCACCACAGCCCCGTATTCGTGAGCGAGACGAGTCATTTCTTTGGTAAAAGCGAGATTATCTTGGTAGGGAAGATGAGAGCCATCGGCCATAATTGAGGTCATCCCCGCTTCTAGAGCCTCGTAGATGTCGCTGGCTTTAGTGCTATGGTCAAGATGGACCGAGATAGGAACCTTGGCCGAGCGAGCGGCCTCTAAACAGAGAGCGACGAGGGTGGAACTGCCATAACGCAAAGCACTGGGGTGAATTTGCAACATAGCGGGACTACGGCAATCCTCGGCGGCACTAATCACTGCTTTGACCCCTTCTAGGTTATAAACATTAAAAGCCCCGATCGCATAGATATTTTTGCGAGCGGTTTCGAGGAGTTCCTGAGTAGAAGCGAGCATAATATGGAAAATAACCATTGATACTGCCCAATTTTACCCTAATTAGGGCTGGCTTCTAGAGGACAAATAATACTAAATCCGTTGAGTATAGGCTACTTATAAGGATAGGCAATAGGCAATAGGCAATAGGCAATAGGCAATAGGCAATAGGCAATAGGCAATAGGCAATAGGCAATAGGCAATAGGCAATAGGCAATAGGCAATAGGCAATAGGCAATAGGCAATAGGAGGAATAGATAATCAGTTTTTAATAACTGGATTTAGTATAAAAGGGCAGCGATGGTCATAATCGCTACAATAATAGATAAAATCCTAATTGTGAGGAAAGCCTATCGATACCATCTTCGGCAATACCCAGGGACTGAAAGCTAGTCAGATGAAACAGCTACAAAGGCTGTACCATGAACGCTTGCCTATTGATACTCTCACCACCCCAGAATTCGCCCAAAGACTGGCGGCCATCAGTACCGATATCCATCAACCCCTCTGCACCTATATCAACCGTCGCGGCCAGGTAATTCGTGTGGGAGTGGGAACCCCCCGACAAACCCAATTTTCTCTCTTGGAACTACCCCGCTACGGTTCCGAGCGTCTTTGCGGAATTCGTTGCATCGCCACGGAACTCAAGCAGGAACCGCCAAAAGAATCCAGTTTAACCGCCATGGCTCTGCAAAGATTAGACGCACTGGTGATCTTAACCCTAACCGGCACAGGCATGATCCGTCGCGGTGGTGGGGCGACCGGTTATGTGGAGCAGGTCTATCTGGCGCATCTCATACCACAAAGTCAAACAAATGTCAATAGTAATATATACTGGTCTGTCTCGCCTCCCTTAAATCTAGAGGATTTAAGCAAACAGGACTTTTTAGAGTTAGTGGAAGGACTAGAGGCGGAGTTTCAGCGAGAATTTACCGCTATAACCGTTGATACAGCCGAAGATCGGGTGCTATTGGTTGGTTTAATGACCGACAATATGAGCGATCGCCAGTTTGAGGACGGTTTAAGCGAATTAGAACGTTTAGTTGATACCGCCGGGGGTAAAGTTTTGCAAGTCACCCGACAAAAACGGGATCATCCCCATCCTCAAACTGTGATCGGTTCGGGAAAAGTGGCAGAAATCGCCCTACAGGTGCAAACTTCGGGGGCTAATTTAGTTGTATTCAATCGCGACCTTTCTCCCGCCCAAATTCGCAATCTAGAGAACCAAATCGGGGTGAGAGTGGTCGATCGCACCGAGGTGATCCTAGACATTTTCGCCCAACGGGCCCAGTCGCAAGCGGGTAAACTACAGGTAGAATTAGCCCAATTAGAATACACTTTACCCCGTCTCACGGGGCGCGGATTAGCCATGTCGAGATTAGGGGGAGGAATTGGCACTCGTGGACCGGGGGAGACAAAATTAGAAACAGAACGCCGAACTATTCAACGTCGTTTATCCCGTCTCCAGGATGAGGTGGATCAACTGCAAGCTCATCGTTCCCGTTTACGCAAACAACGGCAAAAACAAGATGTAGCCAGTGTGGCGATCGTCGGTTACACCAATGCGGGAAAATCTACTTTAATTAATGCGCTCACCGCTGCCGAAGTTTATACCGCCGATCAACTGTTTGCTACCCTCGATCCCACCACCCGACGCTTAACTATTACCGATCCCCTCAGCCAAGTCTCTCACACCCTGTTACTAACCGATACGGTGGGTTTTATCCATGAATTACCCCCCTCGCTGGTGGATGCTTTTCGGGCAACTTTAGAGGAAGTAACGGAAGCAGAAGCATTACTCCATCTGGTGGATCTCTCCCATCCAGCTTGGGAAAGTCAGATTGCCTCGGTATTAAAAATCCTCTCCCAGATGCCGATTCAAACCGGTCCGATGTTAATGGTGTTTAATAAGTTGGATCAGGTAAAAAGCGAGGATTTGGAAATAGCTAAGGAAAAATATCCCCAAGCTGTTTTTATCTCGGCTATTCGTCGCCTAGGATTGGAGACTTTAAAACAAAAGTTAATCGATTTAACCGCTTAAGTATAGCAGTAAGCTGTCAGTATTCAGGAGTCAGGAGTCAGTATTCAGGAGTTAGTCCTGATGCCAAACTTGGCACCGCTAAACATGAAAATATTCTGATTGACGAATTGGCGTTATTTCAACTTCTATTTTCAAGTCAGTGCCTCTCCTGATATGTAGCCTATACTCAACGGATTTAGTATTACTTCCGATTTTATCACTCAATCCAAGCTTTTGGGGGGTTCTACCCTCCAAACCCCTAGGGTTGATTCATTTAAATTAAGTACAGCTGATTTTGAGTAAATAAATTTGACTGAAGATTCTCAAGTTTATCTTTTGATATAGTAAGCTGTTTCTTCATAGGTTTTATCCCCGCGACTACCCTTTCTTTCTACTTTAATAAGTCTTCGTAGATTTTCAAACCCTTGTCTTTCATTTTTACTCACTTTAAAAACTTCTATTTTTCTTGATATTTTTCGTCCATGACTATTATCTTGTTCAAGAAAGCAACTTTCTGGCTTTGAGGAATTACTCAGGTCTTGTATTCGCTGATAAAGATTTTTCTGATTTCCTTTAACGGTGATAACATAATCATTTTTACTCTTGGCTATTAAGCTGATTGTTTTTTTCTTACAGTGTCAAGCATCGCCAGTAAAAACTTTATTTTGGAGAGAGCAATCTTCAATCATAGCTTGACCTTCGTCGATTTCAGATCCTTTTTTGTTTTCGATTCTTTTTAAGTGTAATACTAATCCACTTTCTTGACTAAACAATAAACAACATAATAAAATTTTGTTGTTTATTGTTAGGATTCTTTAGGGTATTTTTGAGACTTTTTTTATCTATGCCTAGCCAATTTATGTCATCTCTTTGTCCATATTCTTATAATGCCCATTCATTAAACATTTTTAACAAACTCTGCCAGTAAACTCCCATCATTACCTTTCTAATTGTTGAATAGGATGGGACTCTTTCTGGAATTATGTTAAATTTTTGACTGAGCCTGTGCCGACCCTTCGACTTGGCTCAGGGCAAGTTATTTTTAGCAAACTCTCCTAGCTCTCTATAACCTGAGTATCCTAGCATTGTTCCCAGTATTATTACTACTAATACTATCCATAAAGGGTGTCTTTT
>NZ_JADBUB010000005.1:0-20014 GCF_020245865.1 Microcystis sp. M169S2 | reverse complement strand
TGTGTGAGTGGATAGAACAATTGCTATTACCCGAACTACTACCCGGTCAAATTATCATCATTGATAACGCCAGTTTTCATCCCAAAGAGAGAATCAAAAAATTGTTAGCTAAAGCGGGATGTGAAGTGCTATTTTTACCCGTCTATTCTCCAGATCTCAACAAAATTGAAAAGTTCTGGGCTAGATTGAAAAACTATGTTAGTCAGATTATCAATGATAGTGAAAACCTTGTGGATGCTGTGAGTAAAGCTTTCAGGCATCTGTCCTAACTAACTCGTTCTATGCCATAGTGCAAGAATATAAGATTGGGACATTCAAAAACCTTGCATTATTCTTCTTGTAGTACACAAATTAGTACAAAAAAGAAGGGCAACAAAGCCTGAAACGACCGACGACCGGCTACTGACTCCTGACTCCTGACTCCTAACCCCACCAACAAACTTTTTCAGCAAACCCTAATTAAGTGGATAAATTGGCAATGTCTGGGGTAGTCAAAATCAATATTGTTGAGTCAGTGGAAGATTTAAAAGAATTAATGAAACAACAAAACTGAAATCGTCTAAAACTGACTGAAAGTGTTGGCTAATTTATCAGCAATTCCCTCGATCCAAATTTCATCTTGTTTAGTATAACTGCGCGGTGCATTTGCCGCCAAAATTAACACCCCTTCCTTCCCGATGGGTTGACAGATTAAGCCTTGGGTGTTTTCTGGCAAATAGTCAAACTCGATTTTAGCGGGATATAAATTTAAATTAACTAAATAGACGGCTTTACCAGTTTCTAAAACTCTTTTGATAATATTACTAACTTTAACTTCAGAATTCTGGCTTAAGATACCGCGACGTAATAAAACTTTTCCCTGATAATAAACGATCAGAGATTTTGTCACGGTGTTGGTTAAAAGTAAATGGGAAGCCCAAGCAAGCTCAATTTTAACTGGTTCTGGCAAATCTGGGGCAAATTCCAGACCTTCGCGCCCGATTAATTCCACAGCATCCGGTAAGCGGGGTTGAACTCTTTGCCAGATTAAACCCACCAAAATTAAAACCCCACTCAAAATCACTCCCATCACATCGGAACGCGCTTGCGATGGGGTTAAATCGGCAGTGGCAAAACGATTAAACATTAATACCGTACCCCCGACGATGCCGGCGAACAGGGGTAACAGTCTTAAAATACGATTGGGATCAGCTGGTGCCATAGCTGAGAACTATTCCTCGTCTAGTTCTAAAATCCGCTGGAAAAGATAGCCTGTACCTCTAGCGGTGAGAATTAACTCAGGATTGCTGGGATCATCCTCTAATTTGGCTCGTAAACGGGAAATATGCACATCTACCACCCGCGTATCCACATGACGTTCGGGGGTATAACCCCAAACTTCCTGAAGGATTTCCGAGCGGGAAAAAGCTTCTCCCGAGCGACTGACCAATAATTCCAGTAAACTAAATTCCATACCAGTCAGACGGATGCGTTCATCTCCCTTATAAACTTGGCGTTTATTGGTATCGATTTTAATGGAACCGATATGAATCACACCAGAACTGGGAATCCCCGGAGCGCCATTTTTCTCCACCCGACGCAACACCGAACGAATCCGCGCCTCGAGTTCTTTGGGAGAAAAAGGTTTAACTACATAGTCATCCGCGCCCAATTCTAGCCCGGTAATTCGATCGGCCACATCGCCCAAAGCGGTTAACATAATGATAGGAATATCCGATTCTTTGCGGAGTTCCTGACAGACACCGTAACCGTCTAATTTCGGCATCATCACATCCAAAACCACTAAATCGGGTTCGGCGGTGCGGAAGGTTTCTAAAGCTTCCTCTCCGTCGGCGGCGGTGACGACTTCATAACCAATCATCGATAAACGAGTCTCTAAGATACGACGGATGCTGGCTTCATCATCAACAACGAGAATTTTTTCCTTTTGGTTCTCCAACTGAATTAACACTCCTTAGTTAAATAGTGTGATGAATTTTAAAGTTAAATAACGAGCGTTCCTGTTTATAGAATATCCTTTGGCCGTTATCATTAAGCCTAAATTTCCTATTTTATTTCTTTTATGGCAATTATCAATAACTTTATCGTCTTCCTTACCCCTATCATACTTAATCAAATTTGACAAGAGAATTGATCCTCAAACCGCTTTTCTTCAACTTTTCTTAAAAAACATGGCGAAATCGCGAACAATATACATCTGTAGCGCTTGTGGGGCGGAATCTCCCCAATGGTTGGGCAAATGCCCCAGTTGTGACACCTACGGGACGCTAGAAGAACAAGTGATGGCTGGTGGCAATAATCCGGCGGTAAATCGCCCAGGATGGCAAAATAGTCGCCCAAATAACGGCAAAGGACAACGCAACCCGCAACCGCGCATCTCGGTGCGCTTCTCGGAAATTACCCAGTATGAACAGGAACGTTTTCCCTCTGGTTACGGGGAATTCGATCGCGTTCTCGGTGGTGGCATCGTCCCCGGTTCTCTTGTACTAATCGGCGGCGATCCGGGCATCGGCAAATCGACGCTTTTACTGCAAGTTACCAACCAACTCGCCCAAAGATTACCGCGCATCCTCTACGTTTCCGCTGAAGAATCGGGACAACAGATTAAACTGCGGGCTGCCCGTTTAGGAGTGGGAGTGGTCCCCGTGGAGTCGGAAAATAACGGCAATGGCAAGGAGAAAAAAGCCTCTGAATCAACGTCAGAACTCGATAATCATCTCTATGTTCTGCCAGAAACCGATTTAGAGGAAATTTTGCGAGAATTAGAATCTCTACGCCCACAGGTGGCGGTAATTGACAGTATTCAAACTCTTTATTTTGGGGCGTTAACTTCCGCACCGGGATCTGTCGCCCAAGTTCGCGAATGTACCTCCGCCTTGATGCAGGTGGCAAAACGGGAGAATATTACTTTATTAATTGTCGGTCATGTGACTAAAGAAGGGGCGATCGCTGGTCCGCGAGTTTTGGAACATTTGGTCGATACAGTGTTATATTTTGAAGGCGATCGCTATGCCTCCCATCGTCTCTTAAGATCTGTGAAAAACCGTTTTGGGGCCACCCATGAGATCGGTATTTTCGAGATGGTGGATCACGGTTTGGCGGAAGTGGAAAACCCCTCAGAATTGTTTTTAGGCAATCGCGACGAATTTTCCCCGGGTACGGCGACGGTGGTAGCCTGTGAAGGTACACGCCCGATTGTGGTGGAGTTACAGGCATTAGTTAGCCCTACCAGCTACGCTTCCCCGCGCCGATCAACCACGGGCATAGAATACAACCGATTACAGCAAATTCTCGCTGTTTTAGAAAAGCGTGTCGGCATTCCTTTATCAAAATTAGATGCCTATGTTGCCTCCGCAGGAGGGTTGGGAGTGGAAGAACCGGCGGCGGATCTGGGAGTTGCGATCGCTGTTGTCGCTAGTTTTCGCGATCGAGTCGTGGATCCGCGCACAGTCTTAATCGGGGAAGTGGGATTAGGCGGACAAGTGCGCTTAGTGTCGCAAATGGAACTAAGATTAAAAGAAGCCGCGAAATTGGGCTTTAAACGGGCGATTGTCCCCAGAGGTCAAGTTTATCCCGAAGATGTGGGCTTAGAAATTGTTCCAGTCGGCAAGGTAATCGAGGCAATTGTCGCCGCAATTCCCCCCCAGCAGCGCTTTGGGGAAGATATAGAAGACGAGGAAGGGGAAGGGCAAGAATAACGGTACAATGCTAAAAAAGATTAAATTACTTGGGAGATTTTCACCATGTCTGTGTTAGCTGTTGCTGCTTTAGCGGGTTATCTGATCGTTTTTACCGGAATTGCCCTCGGTCTCTTTTTCGGTCTGCGCGCCGCTAAAATTATCTAGTATATAAACAGTAAAAAAGCTCTAGTGATCGATTTAACCGGTCACTATTGCCTATTGTAGGGGAGATAAAAAATGACTGTTATTCCCGACTTAAAAACTCTCTACGAAATTGATGATTCTCTCTGGTTAGAAGAAACTATCGAACTGCTCAAGGCTAAAAATTTTGAAGCGCTAGACTTAGAAAACTTGATCGAGGAGTTAGAAGACTTGGGAAACGAGAAAAAGTTTCGTGTTGCTAGTTTTTTACAGCAAATTATTAGACATTGTTTATTATTACAGTTTTGGACAAGGGAAAGAGAATATAATCAAGCTCATTGGCAAGCAGAGATCGTGAGTTTTAAAGATCAACTAAAACGTTATTTAACCACAAATCTTCGTAAATATCTAGAACAGGAATTTGAGCAAATTTACTTTGAGTCCGTGCGATACGTTCGTCAAAAAACCGATAATAAAGTCAACTTTCCCGATACTTGTCCCTACAGTTTAGAAGAACTTCTCGATCCTAATTGGCTACCATCTGACAATCAAGGAGATAAAAAATGACTGTTATTCCCGACTTAAAAACTCTCTACGAGATTGATGATTCTCTTTGGTTAGAAGAAACTATAGAACTGCTCAAGGCTAAAAATTTTGAGGCTTTAGATTTAGAGAATTTAATCGAGGAGTTAGAAGACTTGGGAAACGAAAAAAAGTTTCGTGTTGCTAGTTTTTTACAGCAAATTATTAGACATTGTTTATTATTACAATTTTGGACAAGGGAAAGAGAATATAATCAGGCTCATTGGGAGTCAGAACTGGTAAATTTTCAAGATCAATTAAATACCTACCTAACGGCAAGTTTACGGAAATATTTAGAACAGGAATTTTATAATATTTATCAGAAGGCACTCCGTTATGTGAGAAAAAAGACTAATAATCAAGTCAACTTTCCCAATACTTGTCCCTACAGTTTAGAAGAACTTCTCGATCCCAATTGGCTACCACCATACGAATAAAGGAGATAAAAAAATGACTGTTATTCCCAACTTAAAAACTCTCTACGAGATTGATGATTCTCTCTGGTTAGAAGCAACCATAGAACTGCTCAAGTCCAAAAGATTTGACGCTTTAGATTTAGACAATTTAATCGAGGAGTTAGAAGATTTGGGAAACGAAAAAAAGTTTCGTGTTGCTAGTTTATTAGAGCAAATTATTAGACATTTCTTACTCCTACAGTTCTGGACAGAGGAAAGAGCATATAATCAGGATCACTGGGAGTTAGAAATAGTCAACTTTCAAATTCAGCTAAAAAGACGTTTAACCACTAATCTCTGTAATTATTTACAAAATGAATTAACTAACATTTATGAAGATGCAGTTTTCTTTGTGCGGAAAAAGACAAAAAATAAAGTTACTTTCCCCGATAGTTGTCCCTACAGTTTAGAAGAACTTCTCGATCCTAATTGCCTGCCATCTTATCATCAAGGAGATAAAAAATGACTGTTATTCTCAACTTAAAAACTCTCTACGAAATTGATGATTACCTCTGGTTAGAAGAAACTATAGAACTTTTGAAGAATAAAAGATATGAAGCTTTAGATTTAGAAAACTTAATCGAGGAGTTAGAAGATTTAGGAAGCGAGAAAAAGTTTCGTGTTGCCAGTTTATTAGAGCAAATTATCAGACATTGTTTAGTCCTACAATTTTGGGAAGATGAAAGAACATATAATCGTAGTCATTGGCGCTCAGAAATTGTCAATTTCAAAAACCAGATCGACAATTATTTAACCACTAATCTCCGTAATTATCTCACTCAAGAATTACCTCGTATTTACCAGAAAGCCTTAAATTATGTTAGAGAAAAAACCGATGATAAAGTTAGTTTTACCGGGGAATGTCCCTACAGTTTAGAAAATCTGCTCGATCTCGACTGGTTTCCTCCAAAAAATGAATAAAGAAAAAAACAAAATGATGAAAAAGTTTTTACGTTGGCTGATTATTGGGGGAACCTTATTTTTCGTTCTCAGTAACCTTAAAAATAACTGGGATAACGTCACCTCAGTTAGAATTGAAAATCACGGTTGGTTATTTCTTTTCTTGGCACTTGTAACCACCGTTATCGCTCAAATTTGGGCAGGATGGGTGTGGACATGGATACTCAAAAGCTATCAACAGCCGATTAAAACCTCCGCGGGAATTGGCATCTATATGATTACCAATTTAGGAAAATATCTACCCGGTAATATCGGTCACTTTTATGCTCGCATCGTGGCAATTAATAAAGTAGGAAGTGATTGGGGAACCGCTAGTTTAAGCGTTTTATTAGAGCTTTTATTACTGGTATGTGCAGCCTTAGCCATAGCAGTTATTGGTAGTGGTTTAGGTTGGATGAAATCTAGCTCAAGTCTAGGGATACAGATATTAGTTTTAGGATTAATTTTAATCGGCATTCATCCCAAATTTTTAAATTATCCTCTCAAAATCCTTAGCCAAAAGAAAAAGATTGCTCAAGAGCCTGTTTATCTAACTCAATATCCTCTCGTTCCCCTCTTGGGTGAAACTGGATTTTTATTGTGGCGCGGTGCGGGTTTTATTTTAGCTGGGATGGTGTTAAAAATGATTACCCTCGCTCAGATTTTACCCCTCTTAGGAACCTTTAGTTTTGCTTGGTTATTGGGTTTAGTTGTCCCCGGAGTACCGGGAGGATTAGGAGTATTTGAAGCTACAGTGATTGCACTTTTAGACGCAGAAACTTTTCCCGCCGCTAACGTACTTGTCACCGTTGCTATCTATCGTTTAATTAGCATTCTCTCCGAAGTGATTGCCGCCGGAATCGGGACAAAATTAGTTAAAGATAAAGCCAAGTTTTTTGGTTAGCTTAAGGATATTAGTCGTGTGTGTTAGCCCAATGTAACGCACCCAGAAGAAAAGTTTTGATCATTGTTAAGCCAAGATAATTTTCTCAACTCCTAACATCTATCTCCTCACTCCTAAATTCTGATGTAACATAGGATCAATAATCAGCAAAAATCTGGACACTCCCACCTAGAGAGGCCGAAAAAATGACGATTGCCAAAAGCGACGAAACTGCCACCTCTCCGGCACCGATAGAAGAAGATTTCGAGGACTTCTGGGAACCCCCCCCACCCCCCACAGACTTAATTTTTGATGATGGTGAACCCTTGGAAAGCAACCGACACCGCATTGCCATGAATGTCTTGATTCGCTCCCTACAGCAGGGTTACGGCGAACGAGACGACTTCTACACCGGTGGCAATATGTTTATTTATTTCAGCCGCGAACAGGCGAAAAATCGCGATTTTCGCGGGCCAGATTTCTTCGCTGTCCTCAATGTCGATGGTACGAGAGAGCGACAGGGTTGGGTAATTTGGGAAGAAGAGGGACGTTATCCCGACGTTATCGTGGAATTAACCTCTCCTAGTACCGCCAAGACCGATAAAGTGCGAAAAAAGGCAATTTATGAGGGAACCTTCCGCACGCCAGATTATTTCATCTACGATCCTTTTGATGCCAATTCTTTACAAGGATGGCATTTAGGGGCCGACCAACGCTACCATTCTTTAGAACGAAACGAGCGCGGCTGGTTATGGTGCGAAACCTTAGGCTATTGGTTAGGGACTTGGGAGGGGACTATTGACCGAGAAACGGCAATTTGGGCGAGATTTTATGATCCAGAAGGCAATTTAATCCCCTTGCCAGAAGAAGCAGCCCAGGAGCAAGCAGCCGCAGCCCAGGAGCAAGCAGCCGCAGCCCAAGAGCAAGCAGCCGCAGCCCAAGAGCAAGCAGCCGCAGCCCAGGAGCAATTAAATGCTACTCAGCAAGCTCTGGAAGCGGAAAGACAGCGTTCTCAACAGCTGGCGGCTCGTTTGCGAGAAATGGGGATAGAGCTATAGTATAGCTGTATTTGTTTAGGTGAGGAGGTAAACTGCTCCTGTTCCTCCTCGTTCAAAGTCGGTTAATTTCTCCTTTCATGGTTGAGGGAGCCTGCAATCCCAGTGTATTTGAAGTCTAGCTCGATACCTGTTTGCTGCTGTGATTACCTTTTGGCCAGTGGGTAATTATTGATCAGAGTTTTCTTTTATTCTTCCCTGATTAAGTACCTAAGCAAAATTAATTACACATCTAAACCGTCAGCCTTTTGCTGTGATCAGTAAACAGTAATCAGTGATTAGTGAAAAGACAGTAGGAAACTTCTATTTAATACTGCACACTTAAAACTCAAATCTGATAACTGATAGCTGTCTCCTGTCTCCTGTCTCCTTTTGCACGACTACTTATATGTCTAATCTATCTTTGGGCGCACAACCTCCTCTAGAATTTATACCCCCTGACCTTAACTCCTTGCTTTTAAAGGGATGTCAAATCTTTTTACCTCTCTGGTTACAAACTCAAACCAACTTAAGGGAAATTTCCGCCGCCAATCTAGAAACTTTAATCACATTTTATCAAAAAAGTCAAGAGAAAAAAGTCCGTTTACTGCTTGCTTTTCGTCATCCCAGTATTAACGATCCCTACTGTATGGCCTATCTTTTGTGGAAATTAGTACCCAAAAAAGGCCAAGAGTTAGGAATAAAATTAAACAATCCAATTCACGCTCATTTTATGTATGATCGAGGGATTCCTTTATGGGCTGGAGAAAGGGTAGGATGGTTATATTCTAAGTTAGGTGGCACACCAATTCAACGGGGAAAAGCCGATTTAATCGGATTGCGTTCGGCTCGTCGTTTATTATTAGAAGGAGATTATCCTTTAGCCGCCGCTCCCGAAGGGGCAACTAACGGACATAATGAGCTTGTCAGTGCGATTGAACCGGGTATTTCTCAATTAGCTTTTTGGGGGGTGGATGATGTTAAAAAAGCTAAACAACAGCAAGAAGTAATTATTTTACCTATTGGTATTCAGTATTTTTATCTGACTCCAGTGTGGCAAGAAATCGAGAAAATTTTAACTAATTTAGAAAACGATAGCGGTTTAGAACCCACCCCGAATTCATCCCGAGAAGAAAAGGTTTTATACGAGCGTCTTTTTCGGTTAGGAGAAAGATTATTATCCTTAATGGAGGATTTTTATCGAGATTTCTACTATCAATCTTTGCCTGTAGTACCTGCCAATGGCGATGATCCAAACGAAACCCTAGCCAAACGTTTAGCCAATTTATTAGATGTGGCCTTACAAACCGTAGAAAAGTATTTTAATGTTTCTCCTAATGGTAATGTGATCGATCGCTGTCGTCGTTTGGAACAAGCAGGATGGGAACGCATTTATCGGGAAGAATTAAAACCCACTCATTCTATTTCTCCCCTTGAATTAGGATTAGCTGATCGCCTAGCCGATGAAGCTAATTTAAAAATGTGGCACATGAGAATTGTGGAGAGTTTCGTGTCAGTAACTGGTTATTATGTCAAAGAAAAACCCACCGTAGAAAGATTCGCCGAGACAATTTTATTACTCTGGGATTTAGTGACAAGAATTAAAGGAGGTAATCCCTTTTTCCGTCCCCAAATTGGTCAACAAAAAGCGATAATAACTATTGGTAAACCTATTTCCGTATCCGAGCGCTATGGCGATTATAAAAGCGATCGACGCTCGGCCGTAGCACAATTAACCCAAGATTTACAAACCAGTTTAGAAAGTTTAATTATTCATCAGTAGATAATTAGGGGTTACTGAAAAAGTCTGTTGGTGGAGTCAGTTATCAGTTATCAGTTATCAGTCATCAGTCATCAGTTATCAGTTATCAGTTATCAGTTATCAGTTATCAGTTATCAGTTCACTGAGAAAACACCCCACACCCCACACCCCACACCCCACACCCCACACCCCACACCAGGAAAAACTTTTTCAGCAGACCCTAGTATAGGAGATAGTACGGGAATCTGGAAAAACTCAATACCGAAAACCCTACCCCGGTAAGAGAATCTTTTATCTATCCTAAAAGTGTAGAGATAAACCAACATCTCTAGCGTTAAGAAAACTTCGGAGGTGACTTATATGGCACTTATACGTTGGGAACCTTTCAGAGAAGTAGAAAGCCTACAGAAAGAAATGAATCGCTTGTTTGACCGTCTTGTGCCGACTGATGTAGGCAATGGCGAAAAAATGGGGTTATCCTTCATCCCAGCGGCGGAGATTACCGAAACGCCAGAGGCAGTTCAGCTTAAACTGGAAATACCTGGTATGGAAGCCAAAGACCTCAACGTGGAAGTAACAGCCGATAGTCTGACCATTAATGGTGAAAGAAAATCGGAAATTAAAACCGAAGAAGAAGGATTTACCCGCACTGAATTCCGTTATGGTAAATTCCATCGGGTTATTCCTCTACCGGTTCAGGTTGATAATAGTAACGTGACCGCTGAATACAAAGATGGCATTCTCAATCTCACCCTCCCGAAAGCGGAAGAAGAAAAAAATAAAGTGGTGAAAGTGTCCATCAGTCCTGCCATTGCTCAATGATGTAGCTCTCATTGTCCGGTCTTGAGCAAAAAGGTTAACCTAGTCTGATTAAACCAAAGCGGGAGTATTAAATCATACTTCCGCTTTTAGCTTCCTAACCTTTTAATTTAAAACTTCTAACACTGCTTGGGGTGATAATTTATCTTTAAACCAGATAACCTGAGCGGGTAGATTTTGAAATTTAACTCCAGCTTTTTCTAGATTTAACCGTTCCGATACGGCTAAAATTAGATTATTTGCTTGGGCCGATTTAACCTGTAAAAATTTCTTTTGTAGGTATTCTGGTCGCCAATAACCAACAATTTCGAGGAGAAAAACGCGACCATCGGGATGCACTAAACGGAAATCGGGAATCATCACTCCTCCGGGTAAAGGCACTAAATCCACTTCCCTTTCTAACTGCCATTCAGTCTTTAACTGTAACCAACGTTTAGCGAAAGATTCCTCTAACATACTATCGTAGGGTTTACCCGGGGAATAGTGGGATACCAGACCACAGTTATCCTCTAAATTAAACTGTTGTTTTTTAATAGTTCCTGTATAGGAATCTTTATACTGTAATTGTGCCTTCAGATTCCAGTGAGTAACATGGAGTAAGGCAGGAATTAATTTAGCGATTTCAATGCCATAACGACTGTTAGCTTTAAATAAACTGGTGGGACCATCGATAGTAATAGTAAATCCCGTGTCGGCATCCCCTTCGATATAAGTCATTAAACGAAATAGTTTTAGATAGCGAAAGAGATATTTATATTCCCCCGGATCGTTGCGGTGGACGTTGATGATTAAATAACTGGCCCGATAAAAAATACCTTGAATTTGCGAGAGGTTAAAACGATGAATTAAGTTTTCGGGGGTGGGAGCATCAAATTGAGTGAGAATTTTATTCTCTGCTAAATCAGCATAGAGTCCTTTTTCTAGAGCTACTGGAAAAATTTCTTGATTTAATTCTTGGCTGATTTGCTGGGCAATTTTCTCCAGAATTAGCGATCGATTTTGGGGAATAGGAACAAAGTTAGCCGCTTGTTCAAAAACTCTTTTTCTTAATTCCTGCGGTTCTAAGGGACTAATAATCTCAAAGGTGGCAAAATGATTGGTTAATAGGTGAGCAAATCCCCGTTTAATTTTATAATCGGGACTGTCTCCCTCCAAGATTAGGAGTTTTTGGCTTAATTCTCCCTTAGTTTCACCGATACTTTCCTGAAAACAGGTGATTTGTTCTTGAGCGCTCATCAGATAATCAGGAGCGATCGGTAAGCGTTTGGGAATAATTGTCTCGCCATTTTGACGGGAAATCAATAAATCGGTCGGTAACATGGCAAGCTAGAGAAGAATAATCAGATGGGGAGAGGTGGGACGACAAGGAAAGGTCGAAACCCCAAAAATCCCCCGATTCTAACTATTTTGGTCGATATAACGCTCTAAATCCTCGATTACACGGGTTAATTCTGCTTCTGTGGTTAAGCGTAGGCGATCGTCACGAACCGTTAACAAAACTTTAGCCGAAAAAGGATTCGGATAAATATTGGGATTACAAAACACTTCCAGAAACACATCACCAGTGTGCTGATATTCCAGCGGTTTTTGGGGTTGGGGTTTACCCCCACTAGCAGCATTACTGGCGATCGCTTTCAGGCGATCGAGTAAAACGTTAATTTCCCTTTGCAAATCCAGAGCAGCACTGGGACTGAAACGAAAAGTAACGGAACCTTGCAAAAGATTAAGAGTTAAAGGAATCATGGAAAAAATCAGGTTAGGAGAAGGCCTGAAGTTAATTATATTAATTTGGGGAAATTTGGGGAAATTGGGTTTTGGGGGATTGTTCAGTAATCAGTAAACAGTCATCAGTCAAGTCAGGTTCTTCGTTACTTGGTCTGGTTCGATCGGGTGATCGCTAAATCATCCCTTATAACCCCGTCCATTGCATAAGCAGGAACCGAAAGTCCATCAGTGAACTGAAAACTCACCACTGATAACTGATAACTGAAGTTACCGACGCGGAACGAGATTAATCCGGCCTTCGTCCATTTCATCCATGAGTAACTCGAGGGCCTCGTAATCCACATCAGAAACGTAGCCAAGACGAGCGAGGAGTTCATTAATTCCGTTTTCGATTTCTGGCGTGATTTGACGATAATATAGGGCTTTTTCCACTAATTGGCGGATAGTCGGCTTGGTATCCACAATTTCCTTACTCTAGCTCAATAAATCTATTTTCTGTATCCTGCTTTACTTTATTTTAGCAAAAATACCAGTATAATCCTGGGTCATCGTTAGTTATTCGGAGTTAGAGCTTAAACCTAACGACTTTCCCCTGATGTTCACCCTAGTCAGTCCTGATCACTGTTCCTCTTTACCACTAGAATCCTAAGGTTAACCTAAAATTGGTTCTTCCCTATAGGGGTCAAGATTAAAAAAAGATTAATCTTTTCAGGAGAGGGAAAATTGATCAAGACCAAGGTTACAAACTCAGAAAGTTAGGACATAATAGCGTTATCTGATTTCCAGTTAAAAGGTTCATTTATGAATTTCAAAGCCCAGCCATGAAAAGTCCTGTAAAAGTCCCAGAAATTGCTCTATTTGAGCCAAGTGGCTATATTACCGCCGCTAACGTCCTAGAATTTCAAGAGCAGCTCACCAATCTGGTGAACCAGAATAGCTCTATCACTTTTCTCGTGGACATGAGTAGGGTGGAATTCCTCGACAGTGCCGGATTAATGGCTTTAGTTACCGCCTTTCGTCTGGCTCAAAGTCAAGAAAAATCCTTCAATATCTGTTCTATTCCACCTTCAGTCAAGATTATCTTTGAATTAACCCAACTGGACCGGGTTCTCTCGATTTTCCCTAGCCGTGCTGACTTTGGTGCTGTCATCACCCTCCCCCAAGCGGCGTAAGCAGACAAAATAGGGTTTCTCGCCTTAATTTCTCGGCTACAATCTCAATTCTACCCGTAAATCACCTCTTGACTGGGCAGATTCCCATTTATATAACCGACTCCTCAGGACAACAATTTTTCTCAAGGAGAGCCATTATACTGTTGAGATGGCTCTCCTCCTTTTTGGATATTATCTCTAGGGGCAAACTACCCTACACTTGTTCGGAGCAGCTCACAAAAGACTGTCTATTAAGAAATTCCATGACTTTAGTGATGACAGGGGGGAAGGGGGGCAAGATGGTAGATAGGTAATGAGTAGTAATTTCCTAGAATCCATGACAGTCAACAATCTCCAGTACGCTTATTTTCCCGGTTGTGTCGCTCAAGGTGCCTGTCGGGAACTATATTTATCCACGGCAGCCCTAACGGAAGCTTTGGGGATTAATTTAGTCGAACTCAAAAAAGCTGCCTGTTGTGGTTCGGGAACTTATAAGGAAGATTCGCAACTCTTGGAAGATGCCGTCAATGCGCGTAATATTGCCCTAGCGGAAGCCCTCAATTTACCCCTGTTGACTCACTGTAGCACCTGTCAAGGGGTGATCGGTCATGTGGATGAGCGCTTGAAGGAAGCAAAGCATAATAATCCCAATTATGTTGAGGAAGTTAATAATTATTTACAGAAAGAACATTGTTCTCCCTACCAAGGTACGACGACGGTTAAACACCTACTCTGGGCAATTGTGGGCGATTATGGCTTAGATAATCTGGCGGCCAAGGTGATTCGTCCCTTATCAGGCTTAAATTGTGCCGGTTTTTATGGTTGTTATCTCCTGCGGGCCCAGGATACTCTCCCCTACGATAATCCTTTTCAGCCGGAATCCCTAGAAAATGTCTTTCGGACCGTGGGAGCGAATCCGATTTATTATCAAGGACGCACTCAATGCTGTGGTTGGCCTCTGTCCAGTTATGCCACCACCCAATCGTTCCAAATGGCAGGAAAACACATTTTAGAGGCCATGGCAGCGGGGGCCGATTGTTTAGTCACCCCTTGTCCTTTATGCCATCTTAATCTTGATTCCCGACAACCGGAAGTGGCAAAAGCGATCAATCGAAGTTTGGGTTTACCTGTGTTACATTTTTCCCAATTAGTCGCTTTAGCGGTGGGAGTCAGTCCCGATCGTTTAGGATTAGATCGACACATCGTTTCCACCAAATCCCTCTTAAAGAAATTGGGGTTTTAGAACTCAATCAGGAGTGTTAGCAATGGATTGGTTAAAAAGAATTTTTGGCTTAGATAAACCGGCAGATGCCGCTAGTGCGATCGCAGGAAAAGCCGCGGCTGCTGGTATTCCCCCCGAAAGAGTCGGATTAGACGGAAAATACGACGAAAGCGGCCTAGCTAAACGAGTAGTTTTAGCTTTTGACGAGACACCGGATTTAGCTGATGAAGACAAATTGTGGGTCGCTCAAACTGGTGGTAAAGTTGTACTAAAAGGCAGGGTTTCCAATCAGGCGACTTTAAATAAAATGGTAGCAATTGCCAGTAAAGTCCATGGGGCAACCAGCGTCGATACCAGTCAAGTAACTATTGGGTGAAGTCGAACGGCTGTATTCCCCGTGAAAATTAACCACTGAGTAGGTGGATTGGCATTTTTTTTGTCCCTAGGTTGTTGTTAGGTGATTGCCGGCTGATTAATCATGGTTAAATGTTAATCGGCTTTTCCTTTTAGGGAGACGAAACCAGACCTATGGGAATTACTATTGTTACCATTTTGCGGGGTATGAAAACGATTTCTAACTTCGGGGGGAGTGGGTAAACCCTGTTTCATTTCCGCCACTTTTAAGAGGATCAAATACTCATAAAAAGCTTGCAGAGTACACCAAGCAAAACCAGCTTTACCATCGAGAATTCCTGCTAGGATAAAATACATATAAAACCAACGAAGCAAGGGACGAAAAGGCAATCGTAGGGATAAATCTTTTAAAGCTCTCCGTCTATCTACTTCGGTTTCACCAAAAAATAAATTTTTCCAACTAACACCCCCGTTAGCCAACTGATGTAGGGTTTCTGCTGCTTCATCGGTAGAATAACGATTATGTTTTTCAATCCAACGACTTAAACCTTTACTACAGGTATAGTGGGGATAGGTTTCTTGTAAAAAAGAGGTTTTTCCTCGACATTCTTCCCTTTCCGTGTGACCATAATCGCTAAACCAGACTTGATCTTTTCTAAATAGACGCATTTGATAACGAGGATACTGGGTGCTGCGACGGATCCAAGTTCCCATAAACATAACTCTTTCGGCCACATAAAAACCAGTAAATTCCCGTTGTTGCGTGGCACGCAGACATTCTGCGTACAGTTGGGGTGTCATCCTTTCATCTGCTTCGAGAATATAAACCCAATCGTATTTAGTCTCGATATTTTCTAACATCCAAGTTCTTTGTTTACCATGACTCTCGAATTGATGCTGAATCACGCGCACTGGATAACGAGAAGCTATCTCTACAGTGCGATCGCTACTGTAGGAGTCAACCACAATCACATCATCGGATAGAAGTGCCGATTCTACACAGGCGGCAATATCAATTTCTTCGTTATGGGTGAGAATGTAAATGGAAAACATAGATATAATATGGTGTTTGATTATACGCAACCCGATCGGGCAGTAGTCCTATTTTGTACCGGAAAAAGCGGAATGAAAACCAGTTGATAGAACAGATTTTCTCAAAACTATCAGACTGCGCTCATTCTACCCTCGATCACCATTTTGTCAATATTCCTTAAGTATTACTTGAAAAATTCTTTACCTGAGCTTGCGGCAACTGGCAATGAGCTATTCCCCGCCATGAGATAATAGACGGTGCTTTATGTCTCCAGTAATTTTCGATGACTGCTGTTTCTGAGTGTTTTCGTTCTCTCCGTTCCCAGGGGAATTGTGCCTTAATTCCCTTTATCACTGCCGGTGATCCCGATTTATCTACCACTGCCCAAGCTTTACGCATTTTAGACCGGGCAGGGGCTGATCTGATCGAATTGGGGGTTCCCTATTCCGATCCTCTTGCGGATGGTCCGGTTATTCAAGCGGCAGCCACCCGGGCTTTAAATCGGGGTGTCAAGTTGGAAGATGTGCTAGAAATCGTCAAAAATGCTCAGGGAGAGGTGAAAGCTCCGATTATTCTCTTTACTTACTATAATCCCATCTATCATCGCGGGATAGATGTCTTTTTAGACCAAATTAAAGCAGCTGGGGTGAGTGGTTTAGTGGTTCCCGATTTACCCCTAGAGGAAGCGGCAAGTCTGCTGCAACCGGCTGCCGCTAAGGGAATTGAAGTGATTTTATTGGTAGCGCCTACCAGTCCCCCGGAACGAATACAAGCGATCGCCCTGCAATCCCAAGGTTTTATTTATCTGGTTAGTGTCACGGGAGTGACGGGAATGCGGAATCAAGTGGCCACCAGAGTGGAGGAATTGCTCGATTCTATCCGTTCTGTCACCGATAAACCCGTCGGGGTAGGATTTGGCATTTCTGACGCGACACAGGCGCTACAGGTGAAAAAATGGGGTGCTGATGCGGTAATTGTCGGCAGTGCCATGGTTAAACGTCTGGCCGATAATTCCCCCAGCGATGGTTTAAAATCCCTCGAAGAATTCTGCCGCAGCTTAAAACAGGCGATTCAGTGAGGGATGAGGGGTTAGCAGCTACAGATTAGATCGATCGAGCGTTTATGTCTTCTCGTTCTGAATTCGTTCAATTTCATCTAGTGCTTTTTTCGCCCGGAATACAGCCCGGAGATAGGCGATCTGGCTCTCCCACGCCGATCGGGGTAGGATGGGGGTGATAGGGTTCGGGTTCTCGTTCATGGTTAGATTGTGGGGGTGAGTACGGGGGTTTTGTTTTGCCAGCTTTCCGTCCATTGGATCGCGTCGGCACTGAAGGCGAGGGGATCATTGGCTAGGGGAGAATGGAAGGGTTCTTCTACCAGCGCGAATTGGCCGTTATCGAAGGGAATTCCCGCTGCAGGGCGATCGAGGTAGAATCTCTCTCGGATTCCCTTCTCCGCTTGTTTTAAGGCCCGGTGGTGACAGTAGGGGTTATTGCCTCGGCGATCGAAGAAAACATGAGCCGTCCAACTACAACCACCGCGGCAGAGTTCGGCGAACTCGCAGGTTTTACAGAATCCCCAGAGATGATCGGTTCCCTTCGGGGTTCCCGCGCCGAGGTTGAAGCGCAGTTCTTCGGCCTCTTCGATAATCTGGCGCAGGGAGCGATCGCGGATATTGCCCCCGGTATAGGCTGCGGTGGGAAGGGAGGGACAGCCTTTGATCGCTCCGTCGGCCTCGATACCCAGTGCCGCCAGTCCGGCACTACAGCCCTGCCAGAATGTCCACGCGTCCCCTCCCCGCAATAAACGTTCGTAGGGGCCGTAATAGCCGATATTGTTGCCCGGTTGTACGTCTACCCCCTCGCGTCGCGCTTGCTCGGTGACACGGGCGACCATCGGGTATAGTTCTAGGAGTTCGTAGGGTTGCAGGAGAATCTCCGAGTTATCGGCGGCGTTCCCCATCGGGACGGTTAACTGGATCTGCCAGGCGAATACGCCCGCATCGCGGATTTTTTCGTAGATTCGGGGGAATTCGGGGGCAGAAAGACGATTTATCTGGGTATTGCAACCGAAGGGGATACCGGCTTGTTTTAGGTGGCTCATGGTTTTAAATGCCCATTGCCACGAACCTGGTTTCCCCCGCAGGCGATCGTGGGTGGCTTCTAATCCGTCCACGGAGACGGAGACAACTTTGATCCCCGCGTCTTTCATCTTTTGGGCGGTGTCGAGGGTGATGCCGTAGCCGCCGGTAGTGACACCGCAGATCATGCCCGCGTCGGTGATCGCCCGGGCGATATCGAGCCAGTCGGGACGGAGGAAGGCTTCTCCCCCGATCAGGGTAACTTCTTTGATGCCCACTTCGGCCAGTTGACGGACGAGATCGAGGGCCTCTTCAGTGGTAAGTTCGTGGCTACGGGTGTGGCCGGCGCGGGAACCGCAATGCTGACAGGCGAGGTTACATTTCAGGGTAATTTCCCAGACGGCGTAGCTGATGCGACGGTATTCGGTCATTGGAATTATCCTCGATTTAGGCGTAGTAAGTACGACGGCCACCGCCACCGCTGGTCGAGCCGTATACTTGTTGCATCCGTCCACCGACGATCGCTTTTAAGTCTTCTTCGGTTAGGGTTTTGAGTTCGTCATCGTTAGCGATTTCGTCCAAAACCTTTAAACGAAAATCGGGATCGGTTGCTAGTTTTTCGGTAAAGTTCGGGGTGCGATCAAAAGACATGATTAGCTCCTTACTAAGTTTAATACTCGATAAAATTTATGAGTCGGTTGGAATTATAAATCCCCGAAACGATCTGCCGGTAATCCGTACATCGGTCGAAAGATTCCGTCACCTGGAATAGGCCATTTAAGCTTGCGGTTGGGTGGCAGACCGTACATCGGACGAACTCGAAAACCGCCGATAAATCCACCGGCGACCGCCGCTAAATCTTCCTCGCTTAAATCTGTAACTTCTTCATCGGGGCGATCGGACTCTAGAAGTCGTGCGGTGTATTCCTCGAATTCCTGTAGTGTGAAATTGAACCCCGCAGCTTTGACGATCTCGCTACATTCTTCTTTAGTATTCACCGATTGGATTCGGGAACGGAAGGATTCATCGGAGGCGACTTTTTGATAAAAAGCGTGAACTTGTTCGAGAGCCATAAGTTAACTCCTGTTAGAATTTGAGAGTGATGGGAGGATACGGTTGGTAGATAAGCTGTTCAGCATTGAAATTGCTTGTGGAGATGAGGCACTCTTGCAAGAGGCAACACCCCCCAACTCCCGCGACGGGGGAGATTCAGCTAATCTAACGATAGGCGGTTATAGCGGTTTTCACAGAAGTGAGTCCCGATTGAAACGCTGAAACGCCTATCTATCAAGGAATTTACTATACCTTATTAGACTGAAAACCGCTATAAAATGGGTCCTTGCTTAATATTCGAGAGTGGTGGGAAGATCATTCCGATAATGATGGGCGGCCAAATTCTTATTCCCAGTGTTGTTGGTTTTGACGGCGACATTATACCTATACCGCCTTGAATGTTGCGAGTCTCGATCGCGCGATTGATCGCAGTTTCAAGAGATTCTTGAAAAGAGTTCACCTGTAGATCGGAAATATGAATTTTAGCCATGGTAATTAGACTCCTATTTAATAGGGTTAAGATTCGGGTTCGGCAACCTTCACGAAAGTTTCGGAAGGATTATAGTTGTCAGTGACAACCTGCGGACAGCGCAGACAGGCGGCTTTTCCCTCCTGCAACCACCAGCGACAGTTTTGCCGGATTCGACAGGGGGGAAGGGTATCGGTTACTTCTGCGAGTCCCTGTGCCACCCGGTGCGCGAGGCGACAATCTTTCCCATCGAAATGAACGCATTCTTTTTCCGCGCAGGACGCGGCGAAGCGGAAGACTTCGGTGGGAGTGACGGGTTGAGCGAGTGCGAGAATTTCCGCGGTGACGGGTTGGATTTCCGGGAGATAGGCGACGCGGGGTTCCTCGACGGTTCCCGCCGCGATCCCGAAAATTACGCTATCCGGGGAATTTTCTCGAGCGCTAGGGCAAAGGTTAGGTGTCTGGTGCGGAAGGGATTTCATCAGTTTTATCGGTTCTTCCGAACTTACACTGTAGAAAATTCCCCAAGCTCCCTCTCTGTCCAGCAATGCTCTAAAGTTGATAAATATCAATCTAACAAAAACTCAAAGCCCTATTGTACAAACTTTACAAGCATGAGTTGTTGATAGTTT
>NZ_JADBUB010000049.1:0-45258 GCF_020245865.1 Microcystis sp. M169S2 | reverse complement strand
AGCAGAAAAATTAGCTAAATTAACAGGATGTACTCTCAGACAATTTCAAGAGAGATAGGCTTTTAGTGGTTTGGGAACAAGCTTTATCAATTTATTTATAATAAATTTGGTAGAGGATTAAAGATTAGTTATTGTGACTAACTCTTTTGATTAAAAAAAGATAAACTTGAGAATCTTCGATCAAATTTATTGACTCAAAATCAGCTGTACTTAGGGCTTGCTGAATAATGGTAAAACCCTTTTAAAATAAGGCTTGTGACCTGTTAAAATCCGATGTTAGTGCAAGAATATAGGATTGGGACATTCAAAAACCTTACATTATTCTTCTTGTAGTACATAGACTGGTACAAAAAAAGAAGGGCAACAAAGCCTGAAACGACTGGCTACTGACTCCTGACGACCGGCTACTAACCCCACCAACAAACTTTTTCAGCAAACCCTACTTAATTTAAATGAATCAACCCTAGCCCAAACCCCCCGCGCATCAGCTTTTCGGTGGGATGCTTACAGACGGCTGCTGATATATTTGTAATCATCTAAGAGTCACTGATAATTGCTGATTGTCGGTATTCCTGCAAATGTGAGATGCACCCGTTTACTGATCACTGATTACTGATTACTGAAAATTGTTAAGAAACTTGACTGCGTAAGACCTTTAGGGTATTCAGGAGCTTACTTTCTTCTTTTTCCTCAAAAATAGTTAAATCTTTCGGTTTACAACGTTTTATATCCAATTTAATCCCCTGCGCTCCTTCTGTTTTCAAATCTTCTTCATAACCGGCTTGAGCGACTTCAGCCTCGTCTTTAGCGAGAAAAGGACCGAAATAATAAGTACATCTGGGATAGTCGGTTTTAATCTCGACCCAGTAGGCTAATCCGAACCTTTCGAGTAAGCTAATCAAAAATTCTTTCATTTCGTTCCCCATCTAAATCTACTCTGGTGGTTTTGTTACGTTCGTTTACATTTCGCAAACTTCCTTCCTATTTTATTTATACTTTCTCCTTTTGGCTATTGGGAGTGTCGAAAAATACAGATTCTCAGTCCGGGGAATTTTGCCAGCGTTGACGGTAAACCTCGTAAAGAGCCATAGCCGCCGCCACCGAAGCATTGAGACTGGGGGTTTTGCCGGCCAAGGGGATAGATACCAACTCATCGCAGGACTTTTGGGTTAACAGACTCAAACCCTCTCCCTCCGAACCTACCACCAATCCTATCGCACCCGTTAAATTGATTGTGTGTAAAGATTTACCAGTTTTTGCCGCCGTGCCGTAGAGCCAAAAACCGGCCGCTTTTAATTCCTCTAAAGCACGATTGAGATTAACCACCCTAGCGACGGGTAAATATTCCAAAGCCCCCGCCGCCACTTTCATCACCGTCGATGTCACCCCGGCGGCGCGACGTTGGGGAATAACTACCCCCTGACAACCCATAGCTTCGGCGGTGCGAATAATTGCCCCTAGGTTATGGGGATCCGTGATCCCTTCAGCGATGACGATGACGGGGTGGCGACTTTTGCCCTTCGCTTTTTCGATTAGATCGGCTAATTCGATATAATCATAGGGGGACATCTGGGCCGCAATCCCCTGATGATTGGCCTTATTGGTAATCTGATCGAGACGCAGATCGTCCACCTCATCAATTACCGTGCCGTTGGCCTTGGCTTTTTCCAAAAGGGTATGATAACGGGGATCGTAACGGAGTCGATTGACCACCCAAATCCGATTCAGTTGGCGCTCCTCTTCCATGGCTGTTAAAACCACCCGGCGACCGTAGAGCAGATCATCAGCTTCTTGGTTTTCTGGAGTTACTGCTGGGGATTTAGCCAGAATTGGCCCGGTTTTTGGCCGCGAGGGCCGGCGAGAATTACGATTATCGGACTTGTCACGAAATGGTCGATCGCTCATGGTTGCATGGATTAAGAGTAAAGTCGGGAATCGTCCCTGAGGGCTATAATTCTAGTTTTTCTAATAGTTGATGTAATCTTGAGGGGTCTTGCAGATAAAGATAGCCGAACAGGGTTTCTAAACTGCTGGCCTGCTGATAGACTTGGGCTGTCAGACGACGGCGTTTTCCCGTGACCGCATTGCGTCCCCGGCGCAGAATTTCTTTTTCTTGGTCTGTCAGATAGGGCTGCAGTTGTGCTAAATCTAAAGCCTGTTGTTCGGCCCTGACCTTGCCCACCACCTGAGCGTGATAGTCTCCCAGACGCTGGGGCGGCAGTAAATAATAGGTGCGGATGTATAATTCATAAACAGCATCCCCCAGATAGGCCAGAGAAGCAGGCGATAATCGGTCAAGACCCTCTAGGATTGGTGAACCCTGGCCACTGACCTGTAAGCGAAGTTTTTCGAGAGGAGATTCCACGATTTACGCTTTTTCTAGATATTCGATCGCCGCTTCTAGGGTGGGTTGCAGGGAAAAAAACTTTTCCAATCGCACCAGTTTTACGGTTTGAGTTACCCGGGGATTGGTAACAATTTGTAAACTGCCCCCTTCGGTTTTGGCCTTTTTCACCAATTTTACTAAAGCCCCTAAACCGGAGCTATCGATAAAATCAATCTGAGCGAGGCTAATAATCACATCCTTGGGACCTTCCTCCACATAGCCTTCGATCACCTTACAAAAAGTCGGTTCGGAAAAGGCATCTAAAAGACCCGTCAAACGGAAAATTTGGTACTTATCTCTGACCTCACGCGTGCCTCGCAAGCTGACGGTCAAGTTAATTGCTTCTGGAATAATCCCCTCCTAGCCCTAGGTCCGTAAAAATCAAAACCCTAGTATATCCTAAAAATTTACGACCGATCCTTTTTTGCTTCCCGCATTAAATCAACAAATTTGCCAAACAGATAATCGGCATCGTGGGGGCCAGGACTGGCCTCGGGGTGGTATTGTACCGAGAAAAAGGGCAAAGACTTGTGTTTTAACCCCGCTACGGTGCGATCATTGAGGTTGAGATGGGTAATCTCCACTTGCGGATTTAAAGAGGCCTCCTGCACGGCAAAACCGTGATTCTGACTGGTAATTTCCACCTGTTGCTGCAGTCCGCAGGGTTGATTTAACCCGCGATGGCCAAATTTTAGTTTAAAGGTTTCTGCCCCTAGGGATAGGCCTAAAATTTGATGACCCATACAAATGCCAAAAGTGGGTTTTTCTCCTTGCAAAAGTTGCTTGGCTAGGGCAATTCCTTCGGTGACAGCTGCCGGATCTCCCGGTCCGTTAGAAAAGAAAATACCATCGGGATTATATTCGGCGATTTTTTCTGGGGGAGTGTCGGCGGGAACCACGATCACCCGACAACCGTAGCTGGCTAAACGTCGGAGAATATTGCGTTTGATGCCAAAATCGATCGCCACCACCGTTAACGGTTCTTGATCACTATCAATTGGCGCAAATTCCCAAGCGGACGGGGTGGGAGTCGTCCACTCGTACACTTCCTTGGTGGTTACTTCCTTAACGAGATTTAACCCAGCCATACTGGGGGCTGCCTGCACCAACCGCAGTAAATCATGATAATCGAGTATTTCCGTAGAAATTGCCCCATTCATCGCCCCAACCGAGCGAATTTTGCGGGTCAGAGACCGGGTATCGATGCCATAGATGCCAATAACATGATGAGCGGCCAGGTAATCCGGTAGGGATTGGCTAGAACGCCAATTACTGGGCCGGTGGCAGATATTTTTGGCGATCGCTCCTTTCACCTGGGGACGAATTGACTCCTCATCCTCGGGGTTAACCCCCGTATTTCCCAATTCCGGATAGGTAAAAGTGACGATTTGACCAGCATAACTGGGATCGGTGAGGACTTCCTGATAACCGGTCATCCCCGTGTTAAAGACAACTTCGCCGACGGTGGTTCCCTTGGCTCCGAAGGAATAACCCTCGTAAACTGTACCATCGGCCAGAACTAATAAGGCTTTTTGACTAGCAGCACTGGATATCATCGTCAATTTTTTAATTTTGAGTAGTGGTGAGAAACAGAAGTCAAGGATAGACTAGAACAGGGACTAGAAAACGAATTGCTTAGTTTTAATTGGCTAGAGCGTTTTATGATTAAGAGTACATCCGCTCAAGGACAATAGTTCCCCCTGACTAGCCATCGGCAATATCCTATCGCTTAAAAAATAACTATATAAGTAATATGAGTCCAAGAAAACTGACTGATGCCACGAAAAAAGAAATTCTTAAGCTTTATCGGGAAACGGAGGCCACCACTTCCACGTTAGCCGAGCGTTATGGCGTGAGTAGTTCTACGGTCAGTCGGTTTCTCAAAAATTCTTTTTCTAGCGAGGAATACGAGCAATTAATCCAGAAAAAACGCTTGGCCCGCAATCCTCGCGGTCTCGAGGAGGAGGGAGCGGCGGCGGATTTACCAGAAAAAGCGATCGAGGTGATTAGTGTTCGGGCAGCGCGCATCGCAGCTAAGGATGAGCAGGCTTTTGAGCAACCGATCGCTTCTGTGGAACAATTAACCCTGTTAATGGATACCGCTTACCCGCCAGAAGCAGATAATTCGGAAGACACGGAAATTAATGGCGATAAGACCCTAGAAACCGCTAATTTAAACGAGTTTTTCGTCGAAGCTATCGAGGAAGAGGAGGAGGAAGATGAGCTTGACGAGGATTGGGATGAAGAGGAGGATGAAGATGAAGATGAAGATGAGGAGGAACTAGCGGAGAGCTATTTAGGCCCGACTATCGTTAAAACCGCCCAATTACAGATCTTACCCCTCTCGGCGGCGGCTTTTCCCAAAACCTGTTACTTGGTCATCGATCGCGCTGCCGAATTAATCACCCGTCCCCTCAAGGATTTTGCTGAATTGGGTAAGGTTCCCCCTCAGGAAATCCAACAGCGCACTCTCCCCATCTTTGAAAGTCATCGCATCGCTCGTCGTTTCTCCAAGCGCAAGGAAAAAGTGATTAAAGTTCCCGACGGTCGCCTGATCGAAAAAGCTCACGCTCAACTGGAAGCGAAAGGGATCACCCGTCTGCTCATGGATGGTCGTATCTACGCTTTAGAGTAGGGAATTAGGGGATAGGAGACTTTTCAGTCTCTTCCGAACCCGTTGCTGAGGGTGGGGACTCGCGCAGTTGAGAGAATTCAGCTTAGATGAGTTTACCCGAAGAAAATATGCCAATTTCATTCAGAGCAGAACTAGCTTACCAATAATCGGCTATGAGTGAGCGCGGTTTTTTCTGGATTTATCACCGGGGTTAGTGTAGTTCAAACTGGTATTACTTACCCAAGTTTTGGTTATCTGGTCAATAAAATACCGAAATATGCAAGAAAACGCAACCGCCGAGAATGTTTATAAGTTTTCTAGTACCTTATCTCCTTCCGATCCAAGCTATGTGGATAGAAGGGCTGATCTGGAACTGTACCAAGCTCTGATGAACAGTCAGTATTGTTATATTTTCAATTCTCGCAAAATGGGCAAGTCGAGTTTGACGGTACGCATCCAAACTCAAATTGAAGTCCAAGGAGTAGCCTGTTCCCGTATAGACTTAAATGAATTGGGGACATCAGTAGATCAATCTAGCTGGTATCATTCCTTAATTATTGAAATTGCCGAACAATTAAAACTAAACATGACGGATTTAGAATCCTGGATCGCCAGTCAATCTGTTTCTAATGTTGGGTTACTTAGACAATTTATTAAAAAAATTTTATTAAGAAAAATTTCAACCAGTGTTGTTATCTTTATTGATGAAATTGATGTGGTTAGAAAACTACCTTTTGCTACTGATGACTTTTTTGCTTACCTTAGGTCTTGTCATGAAAAGCGAGTTATTAATGCAGATTTTAATCGTATTTCATTTGTTTTAATTGGCACGGCTACCCCCAATCAATTAATTCAAGATAGTCAAAGAACTCCTTTCAATATTGGTAAAGCAATTGAATTAAATGGACTGTCGTTAGAAGATAACTGTCAACCCTTGATGCAGGGACTAGAAGGGTTGGGTGTTTCCCCTCAAGAAATTCTACAAGAAATTTTTAGCTGGACTAATGGTCAACCTTTTCTAACTCAAAAATTGTGTTATTTAATTGCCAAGTTTAAAGTTACAATACCTCGGTCTCTCTTATCAGCCTGGATGCGAGATTTTGTTTATAAACACATTATTGATAACTGGGAAAAAAAAGATGAACCTGCTTTTTTATCAAGTATAAGAGAGCGACTGATTTATCATCCTGATCAAGGATATTTACTAAGGGTTTATGCCAACCTTTTAAAAGGTAAATTGGTGAAAGCTAGTAACACACCAGAACATGATGAATTATTACTATCTGGATTAGTTATCGTCGATAATCAGGGCTATCTTAGAGTGGCTAATGCTATTTATCAGGCAATTTTTAATCAAAAATGGTTATATAATGTATTAGCAGCTAGTCGTCCTTATCAATCGGAAATTGCTAAGTGGGAAGACTCAAATTTTACCGATACAAATTGTTTACTGACAGGTAAAAAGTTAGAGGAATCTAAAAAATGGCAAGAAGATAAAGAATTAGATAGTATCGATTATCGTTTTTTAGCCGCATCTGAGAGCATTACTCGTCAAAAACAATCTCGTTTATTTATGTTGGCAGCGGGAATATTTACTAGCATTGTTACAGGTTTACTTGGGTTGGGATTCTACCAGTCATGGCTGTTACCTTACTTTTATAAAATTCCCTATACTAAGGAGCCTGAACTATTTAGCCAAGGCGAAAAAAAGCTACTTATTAAACAGGAAAATTTTTATAAAGATCGGGGTATTTTAGCTTTTAAAAATGCTAATTATCTGGAAGCTAAACATTTATTCAAAAAAGCCTATCTTGCTCATCCTGAAGATGCAGAAACCTTGATTTATTATAATAATGCTATCGCTTATTTAAGTAATAATTATGTTACTTTGGCGGTGGTTATTCCCAGTGGCAAAAAAAATGAAATTTCCCAAGAAATCCTTAAAGGGATTGCTCAAGCACAATATTTATTTAATAGCCAATTACCGACAAGTGCGAATAATTTATTTTTAAATATCGTTATTGCCAATGATAATAATGACGAAAAAGTTGCTAAGATAGTCGCCAAGGAAATCGTTAAAGACCCCAAAGTTATTGGAGTAATTGGACATTATTCTAGTGAAGCCACCTTAGCAGCTTTACCTATCTATGAAAGAGCCAAAATTACTTTAATTTCTTCGACAAGTTCCTCGGATGTAATTGAGAGTGAATACTTTTTTAGAACCGTTATCACCAATGAAAAAATTGGTGAAACTTTAGCTAATTATGCCAGCCAACATGATCTAGATAAAGTAATTATTTTTAATAATTCTAACCAGATTGATAGCCAAGAACTTACTCAAGAGTTTCATCAAGCTTTCCAAAAAAAAGGCGGTAAAATCACTAAAGTAATTGATTTATCATCTTCCCTAGATATTGACGCAGAAGTTTTAAAAGCATTTTCCCAAGATCAAGTTAGAGGAATTGTCTTATTTCCCAGTTTGGAATCAGCTTCTGTGGTAGTAGAATTATCCCATACTCTTGAACAGTTAAATACCAGCACCACTCCAGAACTGAAAAATAAGCTAGTTCTTTTAGGGAGTCATTCCATGTATGAACATGAAATGTTGGTTGATAGCGGTAAATTTATTGATAATTTAGTTTTGGCTGTGCCTTGGTTTTCCCATCTAATTAAGTCCCAAAATTTTGTCAGAGATGCTCAAGCTTTATGGAAAGAAGATATTAGTTGGCGAACCGCTACCAGTTATGATGCAGTCCAATCATTTATAGCTGCTATTAGAGCCTTGCAATCCCAGAATAAAATTTCTTTAGAGTTGATACAAGAACATTTAGAAAACCTCAATCTTTCGGCCAGTTTGACCTCAGGCAATTCTCTCAGGTTTGTAGATAATGAATCCGAATCTAATCGAGAACCAATTACTGTGAGGGTTAAGAGTAAGTTAGAAGCAAAACTTGAAAAATCAATTCAGTTTCACTGGGAATCTCAAGGAGACTAATCAAGCAAATCGTCAAAATATACTTGATACAAATTGCAACGCACCTCTAGGGTATCATAATTTTTGTCGATCAGTCCCAATCGTTCCAAAAATTGGACAGATTCTCCTTTCATTTGAGCCGGAGTCAGAGCTTTTTTCTGAAGAATTTGCCTAAAAATATTCCGTAGGTTAGCATTACTTTTCAGATATCTCATCAGTAGGAAAAAATGACTTTGAAATGGCTCTCGTCCCTGCAAGGCATCATCTAGAACCTTTTCTAGAGAATTCCCTTCCTGCAATTTTACCAAGATTAACTTAATTAAATAAGGATTACCTCCCACTAAGTTCATGACCTTGTGAACATCTGATAACGTCCAATTAATGCCATTAACTTGAGCGAAAGAGAGAACTTGTTCCGCATTAAAATCCGATAAACTAGCCACATAACCTACACCAATTAAGGGAGAGGCATAAAAATCGTAGTTGCTATAAAATTCCGTTGAATGAATAATAATTAAGCGCAGTTTCCGCCAAGGTTGGGAACGTCTTTCATGCCAACTTCTGAGAATACCACAAATTTCATTACCGATTGTTTCAGTTTCCAAAATTGTATCAAATTTTTCAAAGACAAAAACCAGAGGATTAGCGCTGGGTTGGAGAACATATTCCTCTAAATATCGTCGAGTTTTGTGGGCAGGAGTTCCGGGACGAGACCAAAATTTATCGAGAAGAGATTCGTTAATCTTTAATTCTTGGGTAATGGTACGACAAATCGACAGCAGCAAGTCTTCACAACTAAGGGCAATAGTAGCTTTTTCCTCCTCACAATCAATGATAACTGGTTGATAATTATCTTGTTTGAGATGATGGACTAACCAATTAACTAAACGGGTTTTGCCACTATTATGAGGTGCGCGAATTCTTAGCAACGATTGTTCTTGCTGAAGAACTTTGAGACAATTTTCCTCCAGAGGTGGACGTTTTACATAATCCTTAATATAGGTCTGATAATCCTGTTGTTTTTCCTCATCTAAAGAGGAGAAAATAGCAGCAATTGCGGGAGATTGATGTTTACTTTTGTTTGCCCACTCTTGATCAAAGCTCCTTAGGTTAGTTAAAATATCATGACCCCTTTGCCAAAAAGTAATTTTAAAAGTACGAATTTTCCCTTGATTATTGAGACGATGATCTTCCAAAATACCTAAAAACTTTTCGTTAAGATATTCCGTTAGAGCATCCCGAATTTGCCATAACTCCAGCCTTTGACCACATTTTTCGGTCAGCATTTCTAAAGCATTAAGTTCGGCTTGAATTTTTAATTCTTTCTCATTAATCCAGCTAAATTTAATAGCTAGATTTTCACAATTATCCACCTCGTAGTTAGCAAACTTTAACAGAGCATTAAGCAGATATTTGGTTCTTTGTCTGGGAATATCCCCATAGGTAACTTTTCTAGACATTATCTCAAGTTTAGTAATTAAGGACTTTGCCGGTAATTGAAAAATTTAAGTAATGATTTGGTTACGGAATAAACTTAAAACAGTGATTTTCCTATCCTCCTTTTTGAGTGCAAGCTTCGCTCCCCTGTTTAACGGCGTGCGCTAAATCCAAGCGAATCGATTTTTAGGGGTGCTGGCAAGGTTTGATTCATCCTCCACAAAGGTTTCTCGGCTATTTTATGAGTTTTTTCACCTACCCACTTAGCCCTATTTGGCGGGCCTGGTGGTTGTGGCTGTTGACCATCCAAGTATTTCCAAGTAGTAACATGAATTTCCCGTTATGGCAACGATAGCGGATTTTTCTAGACGACCTTGACCACATCTCTCAAAAAAATTTTCCGCAAAACCCCGAAGTTCCCCAAGGTTTTTCTCCACCCCCAAGTTACTCAAACTCCAGTCTGGGATAGCAATTGAGGGCAAGAAAAATTAGCCTTTGACTGTGGGTGTACCCACAATGCCATAATCAACCACAACAAAGTTCAGATTTTCTTAATAGTCTTTTTCCCCTTGCTATGGCAGCACTTTGACCGATATCTGTCTGGCTATTTTGTGCCGAATTAGACAAACTCCACTGGATGACCGACTATGACTAAAATTGCTGATATTGCCTACGTTACCTATCAACATCCGGATTTAGACCTGTGCGAACGTTTTTTGAGGGATTTTGGCCTGATTACCGCAGTTAAAACCGATACAGCCTTGTATATGCGAGCTAGAGGCAAAAAACAGTTTGTCTATGTCGTAGAATGGGGAAAAGAAGCTAAATTTGTTAGTTTTGCCCTAGAAGCGACATCAGAATCTGTCTTACATGAACTAGCCACTTTAGCCTCCGCTTCTCCGGTGGAAACCCTGTTCACCCCCGGCGGTGGTCAGCGCATCAAAATTATTGACCCCAACGGTTTTAACCTAGAATTGGTCTATGGTATCGAGGAAGTGGAACCTTTGCCGATTCCTGAACCCTTGCAATGGAATCACGCTAGTCGGAAAACCCGTTTAGGTCGCACCCAAAGGCCGAAAAAAGAACCCGCACCTATTTTACGTCTAGGTCATCTAGCTATTGATGTCAAAGACTTTGAGGAAAGCTATCACTGGTATCAGCAGACTTTTGGCTTAAAAGCAACAGATTTAATTTATTACGGCCATCCCAGTTTACGAGTCGGGGGTTTTCTTCGTTGTCAACGGGGAGACGAATGGGTTGATCATCACACCATCGCCATGTTGCAAGGTTCTCACCCCAAAGTCCATCATACTGCCTTCGAGGTACAAGATTTTGACTCTATTAAAATCGGCCACGATTGGTTACGAGAAAAAGGATGGACTCCTGTGTGGGGTATTGGTCGCCATTTGTTGGGAAGTCAAGTGTTTGACTATTGGCAAGATCCTTTCGGTAGCCTCATTGAACATTTTACCGATGGGGACCTTTTCGAGCAAACCACCGAGCCAGAACTTCACGCCGGGGGGTTAGATATTCTCTATCAATGGGGACCGGCGATTCCCGAAAGTTTTTTAGGTTAAACCGTTGAAAACGTCTCATAAAAGGGTTTAGATGATGAATATTGCTGAAATATTTCAAAAAAGACGCTCTACTCGTAAATTTCGCACCGATGCCATTCCCGAAGAAATTTTAGCCGAAATTTTTCGTTTAGGATTCCAAGCTCCCTCTAGTTATAATTTGCAACCATGGCGATTTATAGTGGTTAGAGAACCAGAAAATAAGGCAAAATTGCGAGAATTCGGCTTTGAACAAGATAAATTAGTCGATGCACCCGTGGTTTTAATCTGTTGTGGCGATCGCCAAGTTAACCATCGTGGTTACATTAATCAAGTAATTGAGTTAGGAAAACAAGAGGGGACGATTTCCGAAAAACGGGCCAAGTTCATGCACATGGCCATTCCGCCTTTTTTCCAATTTAAACCCTGTTATCAGTCTCCAGAAGCTTGGAGCAACCGACAAGTTATGATTGCGGTTACTTATCTCATGATAGCGGCGCAAAGCTTGGGGGTGGATAGTTGTCCCCTAGAAGGATTTGTGGCTAAACCCTTGCGCGAGTATTTCCAAATTCCCGATACGGTCGATGTCTGTTGTCTCTTAGCCTTGGGATACGCCGATGAACCCTTGAGCGAGTATGGGGGACGTTTTGGGACTCAGAAGCTCTGCTATGGCGAAATTTACGGAGAAACCTTTAATTTAAGCCCAAATCACCCCTAGAATTCTAGTCGCCCCCCGTCACCAGGAACTTTTCCCGGTGCGAGAGGATTAAATCTTTGTCTTCGATTCCATTTAATAATAGGGAGTAAAAAAATGACTCTTTGTTTAGATACTAAGCTTAATTTGTCAGAAATAAGCAGTTTAGTCGATATTATTCGTTATCGCGCCCAATACCAACCCCAAAAAACGGCTTATACCTTTTTAGTCGATGGCGAAACCGAAGAAAAACGCCTTACCTACGGGGAATTATTTCTGGAAGCGCAAGCGATTGCCAATAGTCTCCAATCCATCCTATTACCGGGGGAACGAGTTTTATTAGCATACCCTTCGGGATTAGAGTTTATTACTGGGTTTTTCGGCTGTTTATTAGCAGGAGTAGTGGCAATTCCAGTCAATTTGCCCAAGAAAAACCAAAAGATGGCTCGCTTAACTTCTATTATTAATAATTCGCAAGCAAGCTTACTTTTAAGCACACAATCGGAATTAGACCAATTAAAAAGGCAACTAGACAGAGATATTCCCTTTCTAGCTACGGATAGCTTAATCGGCAAAAGTTTAGCCGAAGACCACCCCACTCAGATAAAAGCAGAGACCTTAGCCTTTTTACAATACACCTCTGGTTCCACGGGGACTCCCAAAGGAGTGATGGTCAATCACGAGAATCTTTTGACCAACCTCCGAGATTTAGATTTAGGTTGGGAACACGATGAAAAGAGCGTTATGGTGACATGGTTGCCAACTTTTCATGATATGGGGCTAATTTATGGCATTTTACTGCCTTTTTATCGAGGATTTCCCTGTTATCTCATGTCCCCGGTTTCCTTTTTACAACGTCCTCTCGGTTGGTTAAATGCCATCAGCAAATACAGGGCCACCCACACTGCCGCCCCTAATTTTGCCTATAAACGTTGTCTTGACAAGATTAAAGAGGAGCAGCTAACGGATTTAGACTTAAGCAGCTGGAAAGTGGCTTTAAATGGAGCAGAAACCGTCAGAATGGAAATTTTGAGCGCATTTGCTCGTAAATTTGCCCCCTGTGGTTTTGAGTTTGCCGCCTTTTGTCCGGGTTATGGTTTAGCCGAGGCCACCTTAAAAGTTGCTGCTGTCAGGAAAAATCAAGTTCCTCAAATCTGCTGGGTTGAAAAAGCCGCTTTAAACCGTCATCAAATCGTTTTTACGGAAAAAAGCCCAAATTCTCAATCCTTAGTCAGTTGTGGACAAACAGAAATCGACACAGAAATTGCCATTGTTAATCCTGAAACCTGTCAACGCTGTCCCTCCCAGCAGGTGGGAGAAATTTGGGTGAAAGGCAAAACCGTTGCTCAGGGCTATTGGCAACATCCCGAAGCTACAGAAAAAACTTTTCAAGCAGTTATCGCCGATACTGGACAGGGTTTTTATTTGCGTACAGGGGATTTAGGTTTTATTCATCAGGGTCAACTATACATCACCGGACGCTTGAAAGACCTGATGATTATTCGCGGTGGTAACTACTATCCCCAGGATATCGAACAGACCGTAGAACAATGCTATCCCGACTTTTGCCCCAGTGGAACTGCCGCCTTTACCGTAGAAATCGAGGCAGAAGAAAAGTTAGTCCTAGTTCAAGAGGTAGAAAGAACGGCAATTCGCCGTTTTAACCAGCAAAAAGCCCTAGAAGCAGTTCGTCGAGCGGTTTTTCAAGAACACGAATTGCAAGTTTATGATATCGCTTTTATCAAACCCGCATCTCTGTCCAAAACTTCTAGCGGCAAAATTCAACGCCACGCTTGCCGTCAACAGTATTTAAACCAGCAACTTCCACTAATTTCATCCCCTATGCCGACGCTAACCCCCCCCCTCAGCAGTCACCAAGCTGACCCCACAACCGCTAGTCAAGAAAAAACCGAGCAAATCTTGACTTGGTTGCGAGATTACGCCAAAACTCGCATTAATTCCCATCTGATTGATGACCGTCGTTGTGTGCCGCCCTATATTGTCATGGATTTTGGCAATCAAGGACTGATGGGAATGCAGATTCCTGAAGAATACGGGGGAATAGCCCTTAATAATCGCAATTTTTTGCAGGTGATGGAACAATTAGCCGCCATTGATTTAACTCTGGCGACGATGGTGAGTCTCAATAACAGCTTAGGTATCCGTCCGCTGCTCAACTACGGGACTATTTCCCTCAAGCAAGAGTTATTACCTCTTTTAGCGACAGGAAGACAATTATCCTCCTTTGGCATGACGGAACCGGAAGCAGGAGCGAATATCGGGGCAATTAGTACCGTTGCAGTGCCGGATGGCCGAGATAAATGGCGAATTCGCGGCCTTAAGCGTTGGAATGGTTCCGCTTGGGCCGGAATGATTAATGTTTTTGTCCGTTTGCTTGATTCGGAAGAACCGGGGAATAACGGTTTGACAGGTTTTCTTGTCCGTCAAGGTACCCCCGGTCTGCGTTTGGGACCTGAATCCCTAACTATGGGATTACGGGGAATTATGCAAAATGCCATCTATTTTGAGGATGTTTTAGTCACTAAAGAGCAATTGCTGGGAGAATTGGGCAATGGCACTGAACCCGCCGACGATGCTTTACTTTATGCCCGTTTAGGTATTGGCATGATGGGAGTTGGCGGCATGAAACGCTGTTTACAATTAATGTTACGTTATGCCAGCCGTCGTTCGATCGCTACCGGTAAATTGCTAGAAAGTCCGATTACTTTAGCCCGTTTTGATCATTTAACTGGGGCTACGGTGGCCTTGTCCAGTCTCTTAAAGTGTATCACCACCGCCTTAGACCAAAAAGTGGCCGTTCCCAGGGAAATGGCCGTTATTGCCAAGATTACGGGGGCTGATTACCTCTGGGAAGCGGCCGATAGTCTCGTTCAGATGCTGGGGGGTAGAGGTTACATGGAAACTAATCTTGCCCCGCAAATTCTCCGGGATGCCAGAGTTTTACGAATTGGCGAAGGTCCTAACGAAAGTTTGAAAATCTTTTTGGGCAAAAGTATCACCCATACGGACAAATTAGGCGAATTTCTGACAAAAGTTCTGGAAGCGCCCGAGATTGCCCTGCAACTCCACAGCACCGCCCAATCTATTAATCAGCGTTGTCTCCAGTCTAATCTCTGGGGTGATCGTTCTGCCGCCTTAGCTTGGGCCTATTCTTTAATCGGAGAATTGGGTTGTTACGCCGCTTTAGTAGCAACAACGGCGAAAATGGCCCAAATTCACCCCGGGGAAAAGTACAGTCATGCCCTAGCTTGGAGTCAATTGCAGTTTGATTTATGTGTGCAGAAAGCTCTCCGGGGAACACCCGAAGAAAACTTTGCTTCTTCGGTGGCAACTATCCGCGATCGTATCCTCGATTATACTCAATCTATTGATGATATCGAACAACGTCTAGAGGGTTCCGATTATCAACTCGACGAGTTATTGACGTTGGAACCAGAAGCTAAACAGACTCATCCTCAAGCTGAAACTTCTCTGGTCGAAATTGCTAGTCAACCGACGCAGAACCGAGTAAATAGCCCCTCTAGTCCGAAAAAGTCCCTTCTTAGCCAACAAACTCCCGAAAAGGTGGAAACATGGTTAGGTAATTGGTTACACCAGAAATTAAAGGTCAATCCAGCCACTATCCAAACCAGCCAGTCTTTTGCTGATTTTGGCTTAGATTCAATTTTTGCCGTGGAATTAGCCCAAGATCTTGCCGATTGGTCGGGAATCCCCGTCGAAGCCACCATTGTTTGGAATTATCCCACTATTGATAGTTTGGCAGAATATTTAGCTAACCAGATTAATCAAAGCAATACTGCGGCTGAATCGGCAAATAATCGAGAAAAAGGCGAAAGTTTAGCATTTTTGCCCCAAATATCCGAAGAAGAAATCTCAGCCTTCTTTAGTTAATCGCTGGTGGGGATAGGATAGCTAATTGCCCTTAACCTATCCCCCACCTCGGAGTCACGGGGACAATTGTGACTATGCCACTAAATTTTTCCATCCCGACAGTATCAAGGTTTTTCCCGCTTATCCGTGACTTTTTCCCAAGCATAACCTGAGATGAAAGTGACGTGACATAACAAGACAAGAGTTGTTAGGAAGATGAATCAACAAAAACAAGCTTTTTTAGAACAATACAAACACCTCGATGCAATGGTCAAAGCGCAAACCGAACCCATCGCTATTGTGGGGATGGGCTGTCGTTTTCCCGCAGGAGTCAATGATTCCGCAAGTTATTGGCAGTTATTGGTTAATGGCATCGATGCAGTAACAGAAATTCCCCTAGAACGTTGGAATATTGCCGACTATTATCACCAAGATGCCGATGTTCCGGGGAAAATGTATAGTCGGGAAGGGGCATTTTTAGACAAAGTTGACGAATTTGACCCGGCTTTCTTCGGCATCTCACCCCGGGAAGCCGCCGCCATGGATCCGCAACAACGGTTACTGTTAGAAGTCTGTTGGGAGTCCCTAGAAAATGCGGCTATTGCGCCCGAAAGTTTGATTAATAGTCAAACTGGCGTATTTATGGGCATTTTTCGCGATGATTATGCCCAATTATGTTTTCATCAAGGCGTAGTCAATCACATTGATGCTTACAACAGTTTAGGAACCAGTCGCGCTATTGCCGTCGGCAGAATCTCTTATCTATTTGGGTTTCACGGTCCGACTCTGCAAATTGATACGGCCTGTTCCTCCTCCCTCTTGGCAGTACATTTGGCCTGTCAAAGTCTGCGCGGCCAAGAATGCAATCTCGCTTTAGCGGGGGGGGTGAATCTGATGTTAACCCCGGCCACTGCGATTAGTAATTGTAAATTAAAAGCCGTTTCTCCCCAGGGTCGCAGTAAAACCTTTGATGCTTCGGCCGATGGTTATGGTCGCGGCGAAGGTTGCGGTGTCGTGGTCTTAAAACGTCTCAGTGATGCTCTCCGAGATGGCAATCTTATTTTCGCCCAAATTCGCGGTTCGGCTGTCAATCACGATGGAAAAAGTAATGGCTTAACCGCCCCCAATGGTCAGGCACAGGAAGCTTTACTCAGACAAGCCCTCGAAAGAGCGAAAATTCAACCTAAAGATCTGCAATACGTCGAAGTTCACGGTACAGGTACATCTTTAGGAGATCCCATCGAGGTTTTATCCTTAGGGAAAATTTATGGCCAGGGTCATAGCCAAGATAATCCCCTGATTTTGGGAACCGTGAAAACTAATATGGGGCATCTGGAAGGAGCTGCGGGAATTGCGGCGTTAATTAAGACAGTTTTACAGCTACAAAATCAGCAAATCGCCCCTAATCTTCATTTTAAGAACCCTAATCCCTATATTCCCTGGGAAAAACTGCCGGTCAAAATCCCCACCACTCTTACCCCTTGGTTCGTCAGAGAAGGAGTCCGACGGGCTGGAGTGAGCGCTTTTGGGATGAGTGGCACTAACGTCCATTTAATCGTTGAGGAAAGCAATTTTGAGCGGCTTGGTGACGAAAAACCTCATTTAGAACGTCCTTGTCATTTAATTACCCTTTCGGCGAAAAGTGAGCCAGCCTTACGGGAATTAGCTCAACGCTACTACGATTTTTTAGGTCAAAATTCCCAGACGGTCATGGCAAATCTGGCCTATACCGCTAATACTGGGCGATCGCATTTTGAGCATCGTTTAGCTATTCCCTTTCTGGCTCAAAAACAGCTTGAGCAAGCTTTAAAAGACTTTATTAGGGATGAAAATCGCTTTTCAGGTCAAAAAAGTCTTTTAACCTCGAAAAAAGCCCCTAAACTGGCTTTTATGTGTACGGGACAGGGTTCACAGTATCCCGGAATGGCTAGGGAACTCTACGAAACGCAACCGACTTTTCGCCAAACTTTAGAGAAATGTGACGAAATTTTACGGAGCTATGGGGTGAAATCCTTACTGCAAGTGTTATATGGGGACGAAAAAACCAGTCAGTTGATTAATCAGACTTTTTACAGTCAAATTACCCTATTTTCTCTGGAATATGCCCTCGCCCAACTCTGGTTATCTTGGGGAGTGAAACCCGATGCTCTCATCGGTCATAGTTTAGGGGAATATGTGGCCGCTTGTTTAGCGGGAGTCTTTAGCTTAGAAGACGGTTTGAAGTTAATTGCCCATCGGGGACGCTTAATGCAGACATTACCGAAAAACGGCATAATGGCGGCAATTTTTACCGATTCCGACACCGTGACCAATCATCTGAGGAAGATTAGGGGCATCTGTACCATTGCTGCGGTCAATAGTCGAGAAAATACGGTCATTTCTGGCGAAACTGAGGCTATTAACCATTTAATCGCTAACTTCAATCAGAGAGGCATTGAAAGTCAGACTTTAGGGGTTTCCCATGCTTTCCATTCTCCCTTAATGACGGGTATGGTGGGGGAATTTGCCAAGATTGCCGAAACTATCACCTATAATTCCCCGCGTCTCCCCCTTATTTCTAACCTGACTGGGGATGTTATCGATGCAGAGATAGCAACTTCCCAATATTGGGTTAATCATCTACTGTCTCCCGTAGAGTTTGCCCGAGGTATAGAAAGATTAGGAGAGTTAAATACGGAAATATTCCTAGAAATTGGTGCCAAAACCACCTTAATTAACCTAGGTCAGCAAAATCTCCCCGACCGAGGTCTCTGGTTAGCTAGTTTATCCCCAAAACAGTCGAATTGGGAAACCCTACTCCAAAGTTTAGCAACCCTTTATGTAAAAGGGGTCAAAATTGACTGGAATGGATTCGACCTGGATTATTTACGCGAAAAAATCCCCTTACCGACCTATCCCTTCCAAAGAAAACGCTATTGGTTAGATTACATTGATTCTCAGCTAAAAACCCCGACAGTAGCGGCAGCTTTCCACCCTCTCCTACAGCAACCGCTGCATCTATTGGGGTCAAAGGATGTCCACTATCAATCCTCTCTTTCTCCCTGCTCTCCGAGCTATCTGCAAGAACATCAAGTTTTTGGCCAGGTAGTTTTCCCAGCCGCGGCCTATCTAGAGATGATTATAGTGGCAGCTGGTCAACAATATCCCAATCAGCAGTTTACTATTGGTCAATTGAGTCTGAATCGACCCTTAATTTTCTCAGACAACCAGAGTAAAAAGGTACAGTTAAGCTTACTAGCGGGGGGACAATTTCAGATTCTCAGTCTTGGGGAAGGGGAAGTTTCCCTACTGCATCTATCCGGTAATTTAACCAATGAAAACCAGGACTTACCCAGCTGCAATTGGACAGATATCCGGAACCGTTGTCACCAAAAAATCGAAATTGCACAGCATTATCAGGACTGTTTAAGTAAAGGAGTGAACTACGGGGAAAGTTTTCGAGTTATCCAGCAACTTTACCGCAATCAGTCCGAAATTGTCGCAAAAATTCAACTTTCTTCCCATCTACTCTCGCAAGCGGTGGATTACCAGCTACATCCTGTCTTACTTGATGGTTGCTTTCACGCTATGTCGGCACTATTTCCCGCAGGGAATAGCACCTATCTTCCCACTAATATTGACCGATTGACCTTTTCGGGAGTTAAGGACACATCTATATACTGTCATGGTCGCTTCAGCCATAGCAATTTGCAAAACGGCATCTTAATCGCTGATTTGACTATTTTCAGCCAATCGGGTCAATTAATTAGCCAAATTGACGGATTAACTTTTCAACAGGCCCGGCCAGAAACCCTCTTTTCCCAGACCAACGACCTCAAGGATAGTTTATACGAAATTACTTGGCAAGCCACGGACTTGACGGGAATGGATTGGACAGAAACAGGAGATTGGTTAATTTTTGCTGACAAAAAGGGAGTGGGGCAACAATTAGCCGAAAAATTGCTGCAACAAGGGCATAGATGCCAACTTATCACCGAAAAGAATCGCCAGACTTGGCAATATCTCCTCAAAAAACCCTATCAAGGTCTAATTTATCTCTGGGGAATCGATGACGACCAAGCTTTAGAAAATAATCAAAACCTAGCCGTCACTCAGGAGCGAATTTGTGGAACTTTGCTGGAAATAGTGCAAGAACTAGGCAAAATAGAGGTTAATTACTCTCCTCGCCTCTATATTGTCACCCAATCGGCTCAATACATTCCTTCTCAACCCACAGTGATTGCCCTTGCCCAAAGTTCCCTCTGGGGATTAGGACGGACTATTGCCCTAGAACACCCAGAATTGCGCTGTCTGTGTCTAGATGGAGATAAATTTCAGGATAGCCACACCTTAGCCCTAGAGGTGTTCCAATCTTTACAAAGTTCGGAGGAGGAAAATCAAATCGTTTGGCGGCAAGGCCAGAGCTATGTGGCTCGTTTAGGGCGGTTTATCCCGAAATCGTCGCTAAAAAACCGAGAAATTGCCGAAAATGCCACCTATCTTATTACTGGTGGTCTAGGGGCCTTAGGGCAGCAAGTGGCTAATTGGTTAAGGAAAAAAGGAGCAAAATCCCTCGTCTTACTGAGTCGCCGGGGAATAACTCCAGAAACCCAACCAATTATAGACCAATGGCGACAAGAGGGAACCAATGTAGAAGTTTTTGCCGCCGATGTTAGCGACTTTGGCCAAATGCGTCGGGCTTTTGAGATAATCGAGCAACAGTTACCCCCCTTAAAAGGCATTATTCACACGGCCGGGGTGTTAGAGGATGCCAGCTTATCCAAACAGACTTGGGAGAAATTTGAGCGCGTCTTTTCCCCCAAAATACTCGGCGCTTGGAATTTGCATCTCCTCAGTCAAGAAGTGGATTTAGACTGGTTTATTAATTTTTCCTCGATGGCCTCGGTGTTAGGGTCTTCTGGACAGAGTAATTATGCTAGTGCTAATGCCTTTTTAGATAGTCTAGCCCATTATCGTCAAGCGCAAGGACTGCCGGCCCTGACCGTTAATTGGGGTCCCTGGGCAGAGGGTGGTATGGCCGAAAATTTAGGCGAAAAAGCGAAAAAAAGGCTAATTAAACAGGGTTTTACCCCTCTTGATCCCCAAAAATGTTTGCATCTCCTCGAAACATTGCTGACGACTTCTCGGACACAGGTAACTGTCGCTTCTCTCAATTGGAATAGCTTTTTTAACAGTTTCGAGAATCAAAAAATTCCGCCTTTATTACGAGATTTCCAAAGTTTTTCAGCCCCAAAATTAACCCCAGACAATAATTTTATTGATGTCTTAAGGACAGTACCAATTGAGGAGCGTTTTGCGGCTTTGACTGCTCATGTTCAAGGGATTGTAGCGGAAATTCTCGCTATTCCGGCTAGAGAATTTACCCAAGTTGACCAAGGTTTTTTTGAGTTGGGAATGGATTCTTTAATGACGGTGGAATTACGAAATCGTTTAGCCAAGGATTTAGGTAAATCTCTGGCGGCAACTATCACTTTTAAATATCCAACAGTGACCAGTTTGGTTGATTATCTGGTAGCTGAAGTTATTGACCTTGACTTTAGTTTAAAACCCTTAGCAATAGGAGCAAATCAAGATACCAATCTTGATCCCCTCAACGAAGAAGATTTATCCCTAGAAGAATTGTCCGATTTACTGCTACAGGAATTAAATTCCTTAAGTTAGAAAAGTAGACCTCAAACCCTATCTAAATAACCTGTTTACCATGACACAAACACCTGCCAAAACTGATCAAATGAGCTTAATAAAAGATGCCTTAAATCAAATTAAGGTCTTAAAAACTAAGCTACATACCCTAGAAAAAGCTAAGAATGAACCAATTGCAATTATTGGTATGTCCTGTCGCTTTCCCCAGGGAGCTAATTCACCGGAAACTTTTTGGGAATTATTGCAATCAGGAACCGATGCCATCAGCGAAATTCCGCCGCAGCGCTGGAATATTGACAATTATTACGATCCTAAGCCCGATGCAAGGGGAAAAGTCTATACCCGTCACGGTGGCTTCTTAAATCAACCGATAGATCAATTTGACGCTGATTTTTTTGGTCTTTCTCCCCGGGAGGTGGCACAAATGGATCCGCAACAGCGATTACTGCTGGAACTAGCCTGGGAAGCTCTGGAAAATGCGGGAATATCACCCTTAAATCGGCGAGGAAGTCAAACGGGGGTATTTATAGGCATGATGACTCAAGATTACTCCCATTTTAGCCATCATCCCGATCTGATTGATGCCTATACGGGAACGGGAAATGCTAAAAGTGTAGCTTCGGGACGTTTATCCTATCTTTTTGGATTTCATGGCCCAACTTTAACGGTTGATACTGCTTGTGCCTCCTCTTTAGTCGCTGTTCATTTAGCTTGCCAAAGTTTACGCAATAACGAGTGTGAAGTTGCCCTAGCTGGGGGGGTCAACCTAATGTTAACCCCCTTCGTTACTATCATGGAATCCCGCGCCCAGATGTTGTCTCCTGACGGTCGTTGTAAAACCTTTGATAGAACAGCGAATGGCTATGTGCGGGGAGAAGGCGGCGGTATTATAGTTTTAAAGTCTTTATCTGCGGCTATTCGGGATAATAACTTGATTTTAGGACTAATTAAAGGTTCGGCCGTTAACCATGGTGGTACGAGTAGCGGTTTAACAGTTCCCAATCAACTTAGTCAAGAACAATTGATTCGTCAAGCTTTAAAAAATGCTCAGGTAAAGCCAGAGGACATTAGCTATATTGAAGCCCATGGAACTGGCACTTCTTTAGGCGATCCCATTGAATTAGGTGCATTATCGACAGTTTTTGCTAAAAATCCCCAACCTGTTTGGGTTGGTTCCGTCAAAACCAATATCGGCCATCTAGAAGCGGCCGCTGGTATTGCCGGACTGATGAAAGTGATTTTATGCTTGCAACATCGACAAATTGCTCCCCATCTCCACTTCCAGCAACCGACACCCCATCTAGACTGGGAAAATCAGCCGCTGAAAGTTCCGACTAAAAACCGTGAATGGGTTAGTGAAAATTCTGCTCGTTTAGCTGGAGTTAGTTCTTTTGGCTTAAATGGCACTAATGCCCATATTATTCTCGAAGAATACCCTTACGAACCTCAAACGACTGCGGCACCTGATTCATCGCCCTATCTGTTCACCCTCTCAGCCAAGACTGAATCGGCTTTAATCAAACTAGCTCAAAAATACGCACATTACCTAGAAAATGCGAAAAATATTGCTTTAAGCTCCATTTGTGCTACTAGCAATCGCAGTCGCTCCCAATTACCCCATCGTTTCACCTGTATTGTCTCTAGTCACTGCCAACTTCAAGAAAAATTAGCCGCTTTCGTTCAAGGTGAACCCAGTTCTTTTCGCCAAAAAAGTGAATTTAATGGCAAAAATCGGGCAAAAATTGCCTTTCTCTTTCCGGGACAGGGTTCTCAATACCCCGGTATGGGAAGGGAACTATACCAATGTTATCCTCTATTTCGTCAAACACTCGATCGCTGTGCTGAGATTCTCCGTCAATATGGGGACTATTGCCTAACGGAGATTATTGACCAAGAAAATCATCTCAATCAAACTTTTTACAGCCAACCTGCCCTATTTGCTCTCGAATACGCCCTTTTTAAACTCTGGGAATCCTGGGGAATTACCCCCCATGGGGTTATGGGTCATAGTTTAGGGGAATATGTGGCCGCCTGTGTTGCTGGAGTCTTTAGTTTAGAAGATGCCTTAAAATTAGTCTTCTATCGGGCTAAATTGATGGATTCTGTGGGAAAAAGTGGTTCAATGGTCGTTATCTCGGCTAGTGAAGCTGAAATTATTCCCTTAATTGCCCCCTATCAATCTCAGGTCGCTATTGCCGCTATTAATGGTCAGGATAATATTGTCCTGTCCGGTGCTGCAGAGACCATAGAAACCCTGGTAAAACAGCTTCAGGTCAAAAATCTGAAAATTACCCGGTTAAATGTCTCTCAAGCCTTTCATTCCCCTCTGATGGAGGAGATTTTAGACGAGTTCCGACAAATTGCTGAAACTATCACCTATCATCCCCCCCAACGAGCCTTAATTTCTAACCTTAATGGCAACTTAGTCAATTTTGAGGTCACTACTCCCGATTATTGGTGTCGTCATCTCCGGTGTTCTGTTCGCTTTGCCGATGGGATAAAAACCTTACTGGACAACGGTTATGAGCTATTTGTCGAATGCGGCTCCCATCCCGTTTTATCGGCCATGGGCAGCCTACTGGATAAAAATTATTCTTGTCTTTGGTTGCCCAGTTTGCGTCGTCAAACCTCTGACCGACAACAGATCCTCGAGAGTGTCAGTCAGCTTTATCTGCGGGGATTCGCCCTGAATTGGCAAGAGATAACGGCCAATCAAGACAGTAAACCCTGTATCTTACCGACCTACACCTTTGAAAGAAGTAGTTATTGGCTAAAAACAGGCGACTTGACCCCAGAAGAAGCGCAATTATTGCCTGAATTGTCGAAATATCTCCTAGAAACACCGCCGCAACCGCCAGAAGTTGTCAAAACCACCACTGCATCATCTTCTGGTCATCTAATTACCCTTGACTCTCTTTTGGCCACACCCGCAGAGAAACAGCTTAAACAACTAGAAACCTACATTATCGGTGTTTTAGAACAGATTACTGGTTTATCCGTGGTCAAGCTACATACCAAGCAACCGCTCTCTAGTTTAGGCTTAGATTCTCTCATGTCCAGTCAATTACGACGTCAACTAGAGGAGGATTTAAAAATTATTGTTCCCGTGGAATACCTAGCGGGATTGAGTATTGAGCAGTTTTTACCGCAAATATTCAACTTAATCACCCAAAATTCCCAACCTGCAACTAGCAATAAAACTCCTCTCCCCTCAAAACAGAAAAAACCAATCAAGACGACTAAAGCCGAAAATATCTCTAATGATCCGAAACTTTGGCTAATTCGCAAACAAGCTAATCCTAACGCCCACATTCGTCTATTTTGTTTTCCCTACGCTGGTGGGGGTGCCTCCGTATTCCAAAATTGGCTGAATTACTGCCCCAAGCAAGTGGAATTGTGGGCGATTCAACTACCCGGACGCGAAACGCGTCTTCAGGAAACTGCGATTACATCGCTAAAATCCCTGATTAATCGTCTCATTCCGATTCTGACTCCCTATTTAGACCAACCTTATGCTTTTTTTGGTCATAGCATGGGTTCTTTAATCAGTTTTGAATTAACCAGAGAATTAGCTAAAACTCGGCAAAATCTACCCCAACATTTATTTATGTCTGGATTTCGAGCGCCTCAAATTGTCAATCCTGATTTACCCATTCATCGTCTGGGAGATGAGCAATTTTTAACAGCTTTAGGTCATTTTCAAGGAACCCCAGAAACTCTCCTCAAAAATCCCGATTTAATGGCGGCTTTTTTGCCAATTTTACGAGCAGATTTCAAACTCCTAGAGACCTATTCTTATCAACAAGGTCAATCCTTAAATTGTCCTATTACCGTTTTTGGAGGCCACAACGATGCCAAGGTTTCTGCCGATCAATTACAACAATGGCAACTGCAAACCAATCAAGATTTTGTCCTGCATACCTTACCGGGAGGACATTTCTTTATCAATCAACATACGGAGAAAATTATGAAAATAATTGGCCAAAGTTTACGAGAGTTTCCTGAACAAATGACTGCCTAATCAACCAATTATTCAAGGGAGAAAAATCATGACTTTAGATTACAAAGAGCAATACTGTATTATTGGGGCTGGTGCCGCAGGATTAGCGGCGGCTAGAGCCTTAAGCAAAGCCAAAATTCCCTTTAATGTTATCGAATCTGCCCAGGATGTTGGGGGTATTTGGATTTATGATCGTCCCGATAGTCCAATGTATAAAAATACACATCTGATTGGTCATAAAACCACACAACCTTTTTCCGATTTTCCCATGCCAAAAGATTACCCAGATTATCCCAATCATCGGTTAGTCTATGAATATCTTCGCAATTATGCCGCTCATTTCAATCTCTATGATTTCATGGAATTTAATCTCAGCGTGGAGAAAGTAAAAAAGGTGGGTAACTTTTGGGATGTCACCCTTAGCAACCAAGAAACCAGACGATACCGAGGGGTTTTAATCGCTAGTGGTTATCATAGTAAACCGAATATTCCTCAATTTTCTGGGCATTTTGACGGGGAAATTATCCATTCAAAAGATTATGATAATCCCGCTCAACTAAATGCTAAAAAAGTCCTAGTAGTTGGAGCGGGACAATCAGCCATGGATTTAGTCGTCGAAGCGGCTATTAATGGTAGTAAAACTTTCCATAGTACCCGCCGTGGCTTTCTCTGTATGCCGAAATTTTTGTTCGGTTTGCCCCCAGAATGGGTGATGATTAACACGCCAATCATGAATCTAATTCCAGCCCAAGAACACATGAAAATGATGGCTTTATTATCACCAATAGCTCTATTCTTACAAGGAGTTAATCTCAAAAAACTCAATATTCCTACAGACTGTAAAAGTAACGGTCTAATTATTCCCAACAGTGACCAACAAATCTATCGTTATTATGTGCATGGAGATGTCACCCATAAGCCTAATATCCAAGAATTAGATGGAAAGAATGTTATTTTTGCCGATGGCAGTACAGAAGAAATTGATCTGATTATCTACGCCACTGGTTACAAAATTGAATTTTCTTTTATTGACAAATCGGATTTAAATTGGCAAGAAGGAACCACCCAGCCTAACCTCTATATGAATGTTTTTCACCCAGAGGAAAATAACCTGTTTGTCATCGGAATGGTTCATCCCACTGGCACCCACTGGCGAGTATTTGAAGAACAAAGTAATTTAGTGGCCGCTTATCTACAAGCTCAGGATAAAAAATCCCGGTTTGTCTATAAATTTGAAAAGCTAAAACGTCAAATTAGTGCCAATTTAAGCACCGACAATAAACACCATAGCGGTACTCACTCCTTAGTGATTGACAAATTGGGTTATATACGCCAAGCCCAAGGATTAGCTCGCCGATTACTGGCTTAAATCTCCCAGCATAATTCTCCCCCCCTGAAATCCCTCTCTCTTAACTCCAATGCCCTACATTATTGAGACAGCTACTGGTTTTCCAGAACATTACTATCCCCAAGAAGTTCTAGAAGTCAATATCAGAAATCATTGTGCTAATCTTCTTCAAGATTATTGCCGAGAAAATCAACTCGACTTCCAGGAACAAACCTTTTTTGATTTAGAACAAATTCATCGTTTTTTCAGTAATGTCAAAATTCAAGGGCGATACTTCACTATTCCCCTAGATGAATTCGATGCCGATAATCCTCCCGGAATCGCCCAACCCTTTCGTCAAATGGTCGATCTAACTATGGATTTAGTAACATCGACAGTAACTAATTTGCTCAAAAAAGCCGCTCTTTCTCCCAAAGAAATCTCCCTAGTTACTTCCGTTACTGTTCTTCCTTCCGTTCCTTCCCTAGAAAGTTTACTCCTCAATCGTCTAGATTTTTCCCTCGATATCAAGCGGCAAGCGTTATCGGGTGTCGGCTGTTTGGGAGGCGCCCAAGGATTAGCCAGAGTAAACGATTATCTGCAAGGACATCCCACCGAAGCAGCGATTTTGTTTACCACCGATCCCTCCTCTGGCCTTTGGCAAGGGTCAATTCATAGCGATTTAACGGAATTATTGGGACAATTACCCGAAGATCCGTCTCAATATAGCAATATCATTATGACCCTTGTGGTAGCGGCTTTATTTGGCGATGGAGTCGGCACGGTTCTCTTAGCGGGAGATGAACATCCCTTAGTCAAGCAAGGTAAAGCAAAACTGAAGATTATCGGCACTCAATCGCTGTTAATGCCCCACACAGAGCATTTAATGGCATTACCTTTAACAGACTACGGTTTTCGCCAAATTCTTCGCCCAGAAGTCTCTGATTACGTCAAGGGTGGGGTGAGAAAAGCGGTGACATCTTTACTGGAAAAAACAGGAGTTTCCCTCGAGGAAATTGTCTGTTGGATGGTGCATCCGGGGGGTCCAAAGATTCTCGATGCAATAGTTGAAGAATTCCAGTTAGAACCGGATGTTTTACAGGTTAGTTGGGATATTTTGGCAGAAATTGGCAATATTGCCTCTGCTACTATCCTCTGCATTCTCGATGAAACCCTCTCCCGTCCCCATCCTCCCACGGGTTCCTACGGATTAATAATTTCCATGGGTCCCGGATTTGCTCAAGAAGCCATTTTAGTTCAATTCTAAGGATATTTAAGGATGTTAAGCCAAATAGTTTTCATTGCCCTGATTAGTTACATTATTGTCCAACGAGTGCGCGTTACTCGTCTGAGTAAACAGAATATGGCCAAAGTCTTAGCGGAAGGTGGCAAACTGCATAGTTCTAATTATGTGGGATTCGTCAAGATTTTCCAATCTAGCTGGATGCTTTGCATGATCGGGGAAGTTTATCTGCTCGATCGACCTTTTATTCCAGCATTGGCTTTATTTTCCCTAATTACTACTTTTTTAGCTCAAAAGCTCCGCTATGCCTCCATTGAAGCCTTGGGCGATCGCTGGATTCATCAGGTGGTCACGGTTCCTCAGACACCCGTGATCGACAATGGCATTTATCAATATATCCGTCATCCTAACTGGTGGGCTATGATCACGGAATTAGCGGTGGTTCCCTTGTTTCATACCGCTTATCTGACATCTATAGTCTTTAGTCTCCTGAATGCTTGGTTATTAATCCAACGCATTCCGGCTGAAGAAGAAGCTTTGAGTCAAGACACCAATTATCAAGCAGTTTTCGCCAATACTCCCCGTTTTATTCCTAGTTTTAGCGCAATTTTCTCTCGCAAACAGCAACCGCTTAAAAGTTAATTGCCACGGATAGCAGGGCCGGTTCCCTACGGCCCTTTAATTACCCTTCATACCTGAATTTCAAGGAGAAAAAAAATACTATGGACTCTCTAATTGTTTCCGAAAATATTATTAGCGACAATTTAACTAACGCTCTACAAGAATGGGAAAATTTATTAGGCTCCGAATATGTCAGCACCGATAACAAAAAACGCCTAGAAGCCGAGACCGCTACCTACGAAACCCATGCTAAAATCCCGGCAATTATTCGCCCAGGTAATCGTCAAGAAGTCCAAGAATCTCTAAAAATTGCTAATCGCTATCAAACCCCTGTCTATCCTATTAGTACAGGTAAAAATTGGGGTTATGGTTCGCGAGTTCCTAGCCGCACCGGTTCGGTTTTAATGGATTTGAGTCGATTAAATCAGATTTTGGATTATAATGAAACCCTAGCTTATGTAACTATTGAAGCGGGTGTTACTCAGCGACAACTCTACGATTTTTTGCAAAAAAATGGCAATAAATTATTAATGAGTGTCACCGGTTCGACTCCTGATTCTAGTATTATTGGCAATATTCTCGAACGAGGTGAAGCCAAAGGACCTTTGGGCGATCGCTTTAATCATGTCTGTGGAATGGAAGTAGTTTTGCCCACCGGTGAATGTGTTCATACGGGATTTAATCGCTTTGAAAATTCCCAAATAGGGGCGGTCAATCGTTGGGGAGTCGGTCCTTATTTTGATGGAATTTTTACCCAATCTAACCTGGGAATCGTCACCAAAATGACTTTTTGGTTAACCCCCTATCCTGAATATTTTCAGGCTTTTTTCTATAGCATCGATCAGGAAAATAAATTAGAGTTATTGATCGATAAACTACGTCAACTGAAAATGGCAGGGGTAATTAAAACGACCTTCCACATTAATAATAACTACCGAATGTTGTCTATTCAACAACAATATCCCTGGCAGGAATGCCAAGAAAAAACCCCTTTACCCCCCGATTTATTAGAACAATTAAGTCATCAATGGGGTGGCGGTGTTTGGATAGGAGAAGGTGCTTTATATTCGGCTTCACCAGAACAGGGAAAAGTTGAAAGAAACCTAATTGAAAAAGCCTTGAAAGGAATTGTCAATAAACTTATGTTTTTTGATGAAAATAAGTTCAAAATGGCCAGCAAAATGAGTCCCATTTTTAAAGTATTTACAGGGGTGGAAATTAAGGATAAGGTGGATTTAATTTATCACAAAAATCCCCAACGAGGAATGATTACCGAAAAAGTGCTGAAGATGGCCTATTGGCGCAAAAAAACGCCCCCCACCGATAGGTTGAATTTAGACCTGGATGCCTGTGGCATGATTTGGTGTGTTCCCGCTGTTCCTTTTCTGGGAAATCATCTCAGAAATGCTCTCAATATTATCAGCAGCATCGCTCAAAAATATGGTTATGAACCTAATATCGGCATTAACTGTGTTACCGAGCGCAATATTAACATCAATGCTGCCATTTTTTATGATCGATTGCTAGAAGGCGAAGACCAAAAAGCCTTAAATTGTCACGATGAAATGTTGGCAGAATTGATCAATCAAGGTTATTATCCCTACCGTCTTAGTACCCACTCTATGAATAGTTTACCCGCAGCCCAAGACGATTATAGTTGCTTAATCCAGAAAATTAAAGACAGCTTGGATCCCCATCGCATTCTCTCACCCGGTCGCTACGAATTTCTTTAAATAAGCCTAACAATCTACTGCTAACTGCCCATCTCTCCCCCAATTCTAATGACTTCTAGCACTTCCAGCAAATGGCAACATCTCCGAATAGATTATCTTCCTTATATCACTGGTTGGTTTGGTAACTTTATCGTTAACAATGCCCTTCTAACCATGCTAATCTATCGCTACGACCCGGGCATTCCCAATGACTATAACTTATCCATTTTATTGCCCTCTGCTTTAGTGGGGATAGCGATAATGATTAGCCGTATTGCTGGGGCTTTTGTGCAGCCAGTAGTCGGTTATTTTTCCGATCGCTTTTGGAGTCCTTGGGGCAAAAGAAGACCATTTATACTGGCGAGTTTAGTCCCTTTAATTGGTGGTTTTATCCTGTTGTTTAATCCCCCTAATAACTTAAATCAAACCACTTACTTCATTTATTTAGTCACCATGCTTTGGGTGTTTTATGTGGGTATGGCATCCTATCATGTTCCCTATTTAGCCTGGTTGCCCACTCTCGCTAAAAGCCCAGAAGGAAGGGTTAAATTATCAACTCAAATCGGAATTTTTGGTTTAGTTGGTGCCACCATTGGTGGGATTATTGCCCCTTGGTTAACTGATAGCTATGGTTTTCAGGGAATGGGTATTGCTATTAGTCTTATTGGGCTAATTACTCTAGCTATGCCCTTGCTAGAAAAAGAAGAATATAGTCCTTCTAAGGGGAAATATCCTAACTTTAAAACCACCTTAACGGCTGCTTTTACCAATCGGACTTTTTGTATCTATATGATCACCATGATCTTGGCGTGGATGGTGATTAGTATTATCTCGGTGATTCCGACTTTTTTAGTAATTGCTCTCCTCAAACGAGAGGTAAGTTTTGCCGCCGTGATTAATACTATTATCGTCGGTAGTGCCTTGGCTGGATTTACCCTAGTTCTACCCTTAGCGCGAAAATATGGCAAAAAACTGGTTTTTCAAGGTTCTTTAATCTGGGTTGGTCTGGGTATGATTGCCATGGCCTGTGGTCGTTTTTGGTGGCAAGATTCTTTGATTCCCTGGTTAATCCTTTCGATCATCGCTAATTTAGCCCTAGCCAGCTTTTTTAGTCTGCCGAATGCCATGTTATCGGACATTATCGATCAAGATGCGGAGCAACAGGGAATGGGACGAGAAGCAATATTTTTTGGAACTAGGGGGCTACTAATTCAATTTAGCCAAGGTGCGGGGTCTTTTCTAACAGGATTAATCCTGTCTTTCGGGAAAACTCCTGATAACCCCTGGGGGGTACAAATTGCCTTTTTGTCCGCCGGTATATTATCCCTAGCAGCGGCTTTTGTCCTACGGCCTTATGCGATCAAAAAATAGTTCTTTCCTCGCTAATCTGTTATTACTCTTGACAAAACCCTACTCATTTGGAACTAGATTATGACTTCCCCCAATCCCGTCACTAAGCAGCAAGAAACTGCCATCAAAAAACTGCGATTGCCTTGGCGATTAATTATTACTGGTATCCTAGCGGCCACTTCGGTTTTTGCCTATCCTACCCTGCGTAATGTCCTCTTAGAAGACACCTCTGAATCCACCACCTCAGAAGAAACCGCTTCGTTAGCAATTGATAAGAGCAAGACGGCAGCCTTACCGGTGCGAACCTTAACTTTAAGTCCTGTCACCCATCACCAAGAACCGCGCCGTTATACCGGTAATATTGTGGCTAAACGGACAAGTGAACTAGGATTTGAGCGTTCGGGACAATTAATTAGTTTATTGGTTCAAGAGGGTCAAGAGGTACGCCGAGGTACTTTAATTGCTACTCTAGATACACGCAATTTAGAAGCACAAAAACAAGAACTCATCGCCCAGCGATCGCAAGCAACGGCTAAACTGCAAGAATTACAAGCTGGTTCCAGGAAAGAAAGTATCGCTGCAGCCCAAGCAAAAGTCCGAGATCTCAGGGAACAATTAGCTTTAGCCCAATCTAAATACCAAAGACGGCTAGGATTGTATCAAGAAGGGGCAATTACTAGAGAACAACTCGAAGAAGTGCAAACAGATGTTAATGCACAACAAGCGAGAATTGATGAAGCCCAAAGTCAATTAGATGAACTCAAAGCTGGTACTCGTCCCGAATTGATTTCTCTGCAAAAAGCCGTTATTGACCAATTTGATGCCCAACTGAAGAATATTAAATTAGAGATTGAGAAAAGCCAACTTCAAGCCCCCTACGATGGCACTATTGCCCTCCTTCACGTCAATATTGGCACTGTTGTTTCTGCAAGTAATCCGATCGTTCGTTTAGTGGAAAGTAATAAACTGGAAGCGCGTATAGGGGTTCCCATTGACCAGTCCGAAAAATTACCAATTGGGAGTAAACATCGTTTAAAAATTGGTAACAAAATAGTAACAGGACAAGTCACTTCAACCCTGCCCCAAATCGATCCGACTACCCGTACCGCCACGGTTATTTTAAGTTTAAATCAGACTCAGGGCTTGATTCCGGGGCAAGTGGTCAGCCTAGAATTATCTCAATCGGTTCCACAATCGGGCTATTGGTTGCCCACAGAAGCTTTAGTACAAGGCACGAGAGGATTATGGTCTTCCTATGTTCTAGGAGAAGCTAATCCCGATAATCCTCGACAATTTACCGTCAAACGCCAAGATTTAGAAGTTCTAGCGATTCAAGGCGATCGCTTGTTGGTGCGCGGGACTCTCACCTCCGGTGATCGGGTGATCGTCGAAGGGGTTCACCGCATCGTACCAGGGCAAATGGTGGAAATTTGGTAGTCAGCGGTCATTAATCAGCTTTATTATCCCTAATAATCTCCAATGAATAACTTATTTGAACGTAAACCTAGATTACTAATTCTTACCTTAATTCTGATTATTGTCTGGGGATTGTCTTCCTTTCAAATTTTGCCGCGCATGGAAGATCCCGAAACAATTAATCGAGGTGCCACCATTACCACCAATTTACCCGGTGCCAGTCCTTATCGGGTCGAATCCCTAGTGACCGAAAAAATTGAACAATCTCTCTCTAGCATCAAAGAAATTAGCCTGATTGAGTCCTCCTCGGAATTAGGGCGTTCCACGGTCAATATTGAACTTAAAGATGAAGTGACTGATGTGGATCCCGTCTGGTCACGCATTCGCGATCGGATTACCGATGTCATCCCGCAACTACCCCCAGAAGCCCAAAGACCCTTATACGAAGAAGGATATAGTAAAGCCTTTAGTTTATTGACTGCCATCCTTTGGGATCTAGATACCGCTCCTAATTACGCTATTTTACGCCGACTTGGCCAAGAACTGTTCGATGAATTAGAAGCCCTTTGGGGAACCGAAAGGGTCGAGTTAGTCGGGGTTCCGGCCGAGGAAATTTTAGTCGAAATCGATCCGGTGAAATTATCCTCTCTGGGCCTAACCGCCGTCGAAGTTGCCCAACAAATTCAAACCAGTGATGCCAAGGTCGCCGCCGGACAACTTCGCAGTAATCGCAATAATTTATTATTGGAAGTCGATACCAGTTTAGAATCACTCTCTCGGATTCGAGCCATTCCGATTCGTTACAGTAATGATGGACAATTTACCCGTTTAGGAGATATCGCTCTAGTTACCAAGGGAATTCAAGAACCACCACCAGAACTAACCATTATTAACGGTAAACCGGCTATTGTGGTGGCCGCTATGATGGAATCTGGTCAACGCATAGACGAATGGACAGCGGCGGCCCAGGCCAAGTTAGACCTGTTTCGCCCTTCTCTCCCCCAAGGTGTGAGCCTCAAGATAATTTTTGCCCAAAATCGTTATGTGGCTAACCGACTCGATGGATTATTCAGCAACATGATCCTAGGGTTACTCTGTGTCATGGGGACAGCTTTTGTGATGATGGGATGGCAGTCCGCCTTGGTAGTAAGTGTATCCCTGCCTTTATCGATCCTGATGGTCTTTGCCGGTATGAATCTCTGGCAAATTCCCCTACATCAAATGTCGGTGACAGGAATTGTTATTGCTTTGGGACTTTTGATCGATAACGCTATTGTGATTGTCGATGAACTGCAAAAAGGACTACGGACGGGAATAGCTCACAAACATATTGTTGCTGAAACCGTTAAACAGTTAGGGATTCCCCTCTTAGCTTCTACCCTAACCACGATTTTGTCTTTTATGCCGATCGCTCTTTTGCAAGGAGGCACTGGCGAATTCGTGCGTACTATCGCCCAAACAGTGATCTTAGCCTTGGTTAGTTCTCTAATTTTGTCCCTAACGATTATTCCTGTCCTCAGTTTACGTTTATATCAACTGACTCATCGCTCGCATCAGACAAAAACCCATTGGTGGGATACGGGAATTAATTTACCGCTCCTAACGGGTTTGTATCGCCAAATTTTGAAGTTAATTCTCTATTTTCCCGTATTAGGTCTGGTTATTGGCTTGATTATCCCAATTACTGGCTTTGTTGTCGCTGGCACTCTCCCAGAAGAATTCTTTCCCCCGGCAGAACGAGATCAGTTAACCCTAGAAATCGAACTGGCCCCCACCACAACCCTAGAAGTAACTCAGGTAAAAGTGGCTCAAGCTGAAAAAATACTGCTAGATCATCGAGAAATTGGGGAAGTTCACTGGTTTTTAGGGCGTAATGCTCCCCCCTTCTACTATAATCTCTCCGATGGCGTCAAAGACTCTCCTAATTTTGCCCAAGCGTTGATTCAACTTCGGCAAGTTTCTGATGAACCCCAATTGATCGAAACCTTACAAAAACAATTAAGTCAAGCTCTACCGATGGCTAGGGTATTAGTCAGCCCCCTAGAACAGGGTCCACCGGTGGGCGCCCCGATCGAAATTAGGGTTTATGGCTCAGAATTGGAGATGTTAAGGAAAATTGGCGAGTCCCTACGGGAAGAACTGGCAAAAATACCCGAAATAACCTATTCTGTTGCTGATTTAAGTGAAATTCAAGCTAAATTAGCCTTAAAAATTAATGAAGAAAAAGCTCGACTAATTGGTTTGGATAACGCGGCGATCGCAAGTCAATTGGATAACCTTTTAGAAGGTTCTGTGGGTGGCTCGATTTTAGAAGCAACGGAAGAATTACCCGTACGAGTCCGAGTCGCTAATCGCGATCGCGAGCAACTGCCACAAATTGCCTCTTTAAATATTCTCGGTAATTCCGCCACTGCTGAACGGGCGAATATTTCCCTTTCCTCCGTGGCAGAATTTGATTTTCTCCCCGAATTAGCCACGATTCCTCGACGAAATGGCAAGCGAATTAATACGGTGAAGGCCTATGTTCAAGCTGATGCGATCGCTGCAACGGTTTTAGACGAATTTCGCCAAAACTTAGAATCGGGCAAATTTTCCCTTCCGGCAGGGTATCGGCTCGAATTTGGCGGAGAGGAAGAAGAAAGAGATACAGCTGTGGCTAATCTAATTGCTAGTGTGGGAGTCTTGGCGATTCTAATGCTATCAACTCTTGTTCTTTCTTTTAACTCCTTCCGTCTTGCTGCCCTAGTTACTGTCGTCGGTATTAGTTCAATTGGACTAGCCTTATTTTCCCTCTGGTTATTTGAATATCCCCTAGGATTCATGTCCATTTTAGGCACTATCGGCTTAGTTGGGGTTTCCGTTAATGATTCTATTGTCGTGGTAGCGGCTTTACAAGCTTTACCGCCCCATCTTCAACGCCAACGCAAGGCAATCCGGGAAGTGGTCATTGCTTCCACCCGTCACATTCTCACCACTACCTTAACCACCGTGACGGGATTTGTGCCATTATTTCTCTACGGCGGCGCTTTTTGGGAACCCCTCGCTATCTGTATTTCCATCGGGGTAATCGGAACCACCCTAAGCGCACTGGTATTTGTCCCGTCGGGATGGTACTATCTCGCTCAAGCCCAAAAGGTTTCCCCTCTGTCTGTTTCTGAGTAGCTTGATTAAATGCCACTTTTGTAGAGACGTTGCTAGACAACGTCTCTATTGATTTGGGTAAAAATAGCCTGAAAGTCCTCTCGGCTCCACCGCCCTGATCCGAGAAAATAGGGATAATTGGCTGGGTTAAATATAATCGAGTTTGAACAATAGATAAGTTTTTTAACAAGAGTAGTTTTAGATACTAATTACCCGATGGGCTGGGGTAGAATTGGGAAAACCAGTCAAACTGTTTTAGCCAAGCCACTTAACTATGATTAAAATTAACTTGCTGTTCGGGTTATCTTCCCTTAAAAAATCGATAAAAAACTTTACATAAACTCAAAAGAGAGCCTGATAAATAACTCAGCTTTTAGATGAGTTATTTATCAGACGAAGTTTTTGGGTGCCTTTGTTGATTAATTCTTAACCACCATCTTAAAGTAGAAGAAGGGAGATGAAAGTTAATCAGTTACTAAGACTCTACGAACAAGGAGAGCGGGATTTTTTAGGCATTGACTTGATGAGTCTAGATCTACAACAAGTGACTCTAATCGCTGTCAATTTTGCGGCGGCCAATTTGCGCGGAACTAATTTGAGTCGCTCTTTTCTGACTAAATCAAATCTACGGGGAGCGAGTTTGAATTGGGCGAATTTAACCTATGCCAAATTAAGTCAAGCGCAATTAGTGGAAGCGGACTTAACCAAAGCCAATCTCACCGGGGCCTTTATGGTACAGGCAAACCTGCGTAACTCGCGATTAAGTGGGGCGGATCTTTCCCATGCTAATCTCCGGGGGGCGAATTTATGCGGGGCGAATTTATGCGGGGCGAATTTATACTTAGTTAATCTCTTGGAGGCAACCCTAGATAAAGTCAATCTCAATTGGGCTAATTTGCAAGAGGCGCGGTTAAGTGGGGCTAAATGTCGTCAGATTTCCGCAAGGGAAGCCAATTTTAGCGGCTCTTTTCTTAAAGAGGTGAACTTTCAGGGGGCCAATTTAGAAAGGGCTAATTTTAGCGAGGCACGTCTGACCGGTAGTGATTTACGCGGGGCCAATTTAGCGGGTGCTAATCTAGCGGGAGCGCGTTTACAAGAGGTAAATCTACAGGGAGCGGACTTGAGGGGTGCTAACTTGACGGGGACTTGTTTTGAGAGTGTCACTGGTTGGACAGAAATCGTCCAAGAAGATGATATTTTTCCCCTAGACTGGTTTCAGCCTCGTTTTGCCACTTAAAAGTCAATATATCTGCCGAAAGCCCCTGCTTTTCCTATCAATTAACGATTAGCTGGAGTGGTTAGTCTTTGCTTAGGAATAGGGATTGGGGGAGCATTATTCGGCTCGTCCTCGAAGGGTAAAGCAGGGGGAGTGGTAGCGGTGGGAGATGGTGCCGGAGATGGCGTGGGGTTAACGGCAGCGGGAGGACTTTTCGGGGTGACGACGGGTGCGGGAGAGCTAAAACCAAGGAGAGCTTTGCCAAAGGGAAAAACATTAGCCCAGCGTTGAATATTGGGATGGCCAAACCAATCTTGACGGGATACCTTCACCGAGAGGAGAGGTGCGATCGCCCCTGATTTTTCGGCCGTTATTAATAAATCAATTTTATTAAGACCCTGTTGTTGATTAAAACGACTGATGATAGTTTTCTCCGCTAATTGCGATGCTCTAGTCAATAATCCTTCGTAGGATTCTCCCTGTTGAACTGCGATAGGAAGATTAACAGTGGATTGAGCAAAAACCACGTCAACGGCGATAATTCCCGTCAGCAGCGTTAAAACAGTAATAGACTTGTACATAGGACAGACGGTTAAACAGGCACTCCCTGGTTAGGGTCGGTATCTTCCCTGTTAGAGTTCCCCGATCGCTTTCTTAAATTACCATGACCGCTCTCTGGCCACAATGGAATTTTTTCGGTAGCAAAATCGTCCTTGGCTCCTAGCAATAGGCAATAGGGGAATAATGAGGGCTGGCTGAATAAATCTAAAAACTTTGTTGGATAATATCTTTAGGCTTTTTTGAAATCAAACAGTGCTGGCCATTGGAGTGGTCAGAGGGAAAATTCAGGTACTTCTTTCCTGAAAATTGGATAAAACCCTACACCCCACACCAACGAAAAACTTTTTTAGTATAACCTAATTATATTTGGCTATATCGACCAGAGGTTGTTAATTATGACACAAACTAGCGAAACCGTTACCTATTCCCTTGAATCTGTCCTAAAAGAAATTAAAGATAGTATTAAAGAGGTTAATCAGAAAATTGACTCTCTCCAAAGAGATATGGGTCAGAAAATAGATTCCTTTCAGAGAGATGTGGATCAAAAATTTGATACCCTGCAAAGAGATGTGGATCAGAAAATCGACAATCTCCAAAGAGATATGGATCAAAAATTTGACAGTCTCCAAAAAGATGTTAATCAAAAATTTGACAGTCTCCAAAAAGACGTTAATGATTTAAAAGTGGAAGTCACAGAAATCAAGGGAGATATTAAAACTCTTGATCAGAAAGTCGAAACAATGGATAAACGACTAGAAAAAGTTGAAGATAGTTATGCAATCCTAGTTAAAGATATTGCTGACTTGAAAGGGTTTAAATCTCTGATTATTCCCATGGTTGTGGCTTTTTTAAGTGCCGTGGTCACTTTGGGATTGCGCGGCTTTTTTCTTGGTAATAAACCTTAATTTTTTATTTCAAGAAAGTAGTTATCTGTAAGAGGGTTTTAATTATGACACAAACTAGCGAAACCGTTACCTATTCCCTTGAATCTGTCCTGACAAGGATCGAGAGTAAAATCGACAATCTCCAAAGAGATGTTAATCAAAAATTTGACAGTCTCCAAAGAGATGTGGATCAGAAAATTGACAGTCTTCAAAGAGATGTAGATCAGAAAATCGACAATCTCCAAAGAGATATGGATCAAAAATTTGACAGTCTCCAAAAAGATGTTAATCAAAAATTTGACAGTCTCCAAAAAGATGTTAATCAAAAATTTGACAGTCTCCAAAAAGATGTTAATCAAAAATTTGACAGTCTCCAAAAAGATGTTAATGATTTAAAGGTGGAAGTCACGGAAATAAAGGGAGATATTAAAACTCTTGATCAGAAAGTCGAAACAATGGATAAACGACTGGAAAAAGTTGAGGATAGTTATGCAATCCTAGTTAAAGATATCGCGGACTTAAAAGGGTTTAAATCCCTGATTATCCCCATGGTTGTGGCTTTTTTAAGTGCGGTGGTCACTTTAGGATTGCGTGGCTTTTTTCTTGGTAATAAACCTTAATTTTTTATTTCAAGAAAGTAGTTATTTGCAAGAGGTTTTTAATTATGACACAAACTAGCGAAACCGTTACCTATTCTCTCGAATCTGTCCTGACAAGGATCGAGAGTAAAATCGACACCCTCCAAAGAGATGTTAATCAGAAAATCGACAATCTCCAAAGAGATATGGATCAAAAATTTGACAGTCTCCAAAAAGATGTTAATCAAAAATTTGATACTCTCCAAAAAGATGTTAATGATCTGAAGATTGAAACCACAGAAATAAAGGGAGATATTAAAACTCTTGATCAGAAAGTCGAAACAATGGATAAACGACTGGAAAAAGTTGAGGATAGTTATGCAATCCTAGTTAAAGATATTGCGGACTTGAAAGGTTTTAAATCCCTGATTATCCCCATGGTTGTGGCTTTTTTAAGTGCCGTGGTCACTTTGGGATTGCGCGGCTTTTTTCTTGGCAACAAACCTTAAATATATCAGGGAATATTGTCATCATCAAGTTTATTTTGTACTCTACCAATAAAATCTATGAGTTTTTGTATTAATCCTCATTGTCCTAAACCGAAAAGTATCACGGAGAGTCGTTACTGTCAATCCTGTGGTTCCGACTTGCTTTTAAATGGTAAATATCGAGTCACAAATTTATTGAGTGCCAAAGGTGGATTTGGTAATACCTATGAAGTGATAGATGAACGTAAAATACCCAAAGTCTTAAAAGTTCTTACCTACGATTCCAGCAAAGCTATTGATTTATTTCAACAGGAAGCTAATCTTTTAAAACAATTAAATCACCCCGGTATTCCCAAAGGAGAAAACTATTTTATTTATCATCCCCGGGAGAGTCAAACTGCTTTACACTGTTTAGTTATGGAGAAAATTGCCGGTATTGACTTAGAAGAACATCAAAAACAAAGAGGATTTAAACCGATTGATTATAATCTCGCTTTGGATTGGTTAACTCAGTTAGCTAATATTCTCCACGAAGTTCATAAACATAAATTCTATCATCGTGATATCAAACCCTCTAATATTATCTTAAAACCCGATGGTCAATTAGTTTTAATTGATTTTGGAGCAGCGCGACAGGTGACTAAAACTGTCCTAGCAGGAGGTAAAAATACAGGAATTTATACCCCTGGATATGCTCCTCCTGAACAATCTCTTGGTCACTCTGTCCCCCAATCAGACTTTTATGCTTTGGGCAAAACTTTCGTCTTTTTGTTAACCGGTAAAGAACCCAGTGATCCGAAAATTTATAATATTAACACAAATGAATTTAACTGGCGTAAATATGCCCCAAAAATCCCTTCTCGATTAGCAGATTTTATCGATAATTTAATGGCAGAAAAACCTATTGATCGACCTAAAGACACCAAAACTTTGCTAAAAATTATTACCGATATTAAAGCCAATCCCCATCAACCTAAAAAAACTAAAAATTCTTCTCCTGAAAAACCTAAAATTATTGCTATTCCCAATCCTGCAATTATTTCTTTAATCGCTGCAATTTCTCCCAGTTATGCTGGGTTTTGGCTCCGTTTAAAAGCTTCTTTAATTGATTCTTTTATCGTTATTGTTATCGCCGCTTTATTAGGTGGTTATATCTGTTTTCGCTTACAACAATGGTCAACTTTTCAAGATTTAAATCTTAATTTTGATATTCCCAAAGAAATCTGGGTTTACTATGCCGCAGGATTAAGTGCAGCTGGAACAACAATTATTGGGTTTGCTTTATTTATAGCGGCAATTATCTATAATATTCAAGCCAAACTTAACTTTACTCACGAACATATTGCCATCCTGACTGCTCTCGGTTTAGGAATAGTTATTAAATGGTTATATTATGTTTTCTTAGAATATCTTTTTAAAGCCACTATTGGTAAAATGTTTTTTGATTTATCCGTCACCGATAGCCAAGGAAGACGCATATCTTTTGCAAGAGCAAATCGCCGCTACTTACTAAAATATCTCTCCACTGCTCCCTTATATTTAGGCTTTTTGCTGGCAGCCTGGACAAAGAAAAAACGCGCCCTTCATGACATGATTTCTGGTACACAAATCCGCAAGAAAAAGTAACCAGATACTATAAAAGTAGGGAGATGAGAGCGGTTAAGATAGGAGAAAATTAACTACAATAGGGACAAGATATTCCTGCTCGGTAATTGGGGGACTGTTTATCTTTTTCATCGATGGGATGACCGCAAGCGGGACACATTTCATAATGTCCTACCTCTAAATTAGCTGTTAGGGCCACTCTTTGATCAAAAACAAAACATTCTCCTTGCCAAAGACTCTGATCGGGACTAACTTCTTCTAAGTATTTCAAAATACCTCCCTCTAGCTGATAAACTTGAGAAAAGCCTTGATTTAATAAAAAAGCTGCCGCCTTTTCACAGCGAATTCCTCCCGTACAAAAAAGAGCTATTTTTTTATCGTTAATACTATCAAAATTGTCGTGAATATACTCAGGAAATTGGCGAAAATGCTGGATTTCTGGGTTAAGCGCTCCTGCAAAAGTACCGATCGCCACTTCATAATTATTACGCGTATCGATAACTACCACGTCCGGCTCTTTCAGCAATTGGTTCCACTCTTCAGTTTTGAGATGAATTCCTGTTTTTTCGAGAGGATTAGCCTTGGGTTGACCGAAAGTCACAATTTCCTTTTTTAAGCGAATTTTTAAGCGTTGAAAGGGCAAATAATCACAAACAGACTCTTTCACCTCTAGATTAGCTAAACGAGTATCGGTTTTTAACCAACTAATCACCTCGGCGATCGCTTGACGGTTCCCGGCGATCGTTGCATTAATCCCCTCGGCTGCCAGAAGAATAGTTCCTTTAATTCCTCTTTCTTGGCAGTATTTTTGTATTTCTGGCTGTTTTTGACGATAATCTGACAAAGCCACAAACTGGTAAAAAGTGGCGACTAGATAAGACATGGCAAGTAAGGGAAAAATTAACTTGTAATATTTTTCACTATAGGTTATAATAACGAGAGTGTCTCAAAAACCAGATCGGGGGTTTAGCTCAGTTGGTAGAGCGCCTGCTTTGCAAGCAGGATGTCAGCGGTTCGAGTCCGCTAACCTCCATAGCATCTCCCCCATAGTCCTGACTGATTCACTTTTGCTTGGTGATTAGCTCAAGTCTTTTTGGGAAGACAATTAGCTAGGGTTTGCTGAAAAAATCTAAAAACTTTGTTGGGTAAGACTTTTAAACCTTTTATCAATCAAAAAGTACCAGATATGGGAGTGATCGGGGGGAAATTTCCTGGACTTTTTCCCTGAAAATTAGGTAATTGACCCCCTCAAAATCGGTAAAACCCCACACCCCACACCCCACACCCCACACCCCACACCCTGTCCCCACGGAAAACTTTTTCAGCAGACCCTAGTTAATTATTAAATGATGTCTCGTACCTATCAAGCTACTGGAATCAATCTGCAAGGAATGGCCTTCGGAGAAGCCGATCGCCTCTTAACTATTTTGACCGCCGAATATGGTTTAATTAGAGCCATCGCTCCAGGTGCGCGCAAGTATAAATCTTCCCTGCGGGGTAGAAGCGAACTATTTGTGGTCAATAATCTGTTGATAGTCGCTGGAAAATCCCTAGATAAGGTCGTTCAAGCTGAAACTATCGAATCTTATCCCAAATTAAGTCAAAATCTCGCCAAACTCACCGTTAGTCAATACCTCTGTGAACTGGTTTTGGCGATCGCACTGAGCGAACAACCCCAGAGGGAATTATACGAGTTAATCTGCAGCCATCTGGCCAGAATTGAAGTCCTCGACGAGAATGAATACATACTTCCCTACCTTTGTCAAGCAATTTTTCATTTCTTAATAATTGCCGGCTTAGTGCCGCAAGTCCATAACTGCCTGTTGACGGGAAAAGCTTTAATTGGGGACAATTGCCTAGGATTTAGTTTCGAGGCAGGGGGAATAATAGATTTAGCTGCCCTAACAGAAACAATCAACCCGCCCAAAATCGATAGTAAACTGACGCGGCAAGAACTGCAATTACTGCAATGCTTAGGAAAACCCGATTTTCCCCCAGAAGAAAACCCTGTCTCAGAACTAGCTTGGATTAACCTCGATCGCCTGCTGCGCCGCTATACTCAATATCATCTGGGAAAAACTTTTCGCTCCTCGGCATTAGTTGAGGGTTTATCTCCCTTAGAATTTTAAACAGATAGCAAAAATCATCATAATGCAACTGTTTGACTCAGAAACTGACGACGCTACGTCTAGCGACTCTTCCACACCTGTTTTTAATTCTTCCGATTCCTCACCGAGGCAATCCGACGCAGAAACCATGAACCGCTTGCCTAAACGTGCGCCCAAATCCAATCCTAGTCAGGGTTTTGCCCCAGTGCTAAAAAACCCGCGCTTTCTCACTCTCTGGGCGGGGGGAATTTTTTCCCAATTAGCGGATAAATTCTATTTAGTCCTGATGATATCCCTAATTGCCACCCATTACCAAAAAGCCGATCAGTCGATTAGTGGCTGGGTATCGGCGATAATGATTGCTAATACAATTCCGGCGGTGTTAGTGGGTTCGGTGGCGGGTGTATATGTTGATAGATGGTTAAAAAAACAAGTTTTAGTTATTTCTAACCTTTTACGCGGGGCTTTTGTCCTCCTCATTCCCCTATTATTATGGTTAGTGCGCGAGCAAACTTTAGCCGTTCCCCTCGGTTGGTTGCCTGACGGTTTAAGAAATTGGCATTACCGGCTACAGGGAGAATTTAACTTACCCTTCGGTTTTTTCCTGTTGTTAGTCATTACTTTTCTTGTCTCCACCTTAACCCAATTTTTTGCCCCCGCCGAACAATCTACCCTGCCATTGGTGGTAAAACGTCGTCATCTTCTGCCCGCAAATTCCCTCAACACTTTAACCACCATGGCAGTATTAATTATCGGTTTTGCCATCGGTGAACCGGTATTAGCTTTTGCCGATAGCATTTTCGGCACGAGAGCCGGACAATTTGATATTGGCAAAGTGATGATTGTCGGTGCTTTTTATATAATTGCCGGTTTAATTCTAATTATCCTGCGAACTAACGAAAAATATGTCATTCCTACCGCAGAACAGCCCCATGTTTGGGAAGATATCCGCGATGGCATTCGTTACCTCAACAAAAATCATAAAGTTCGTAACGCCCTAATTCAATTAGTCATCTTATTCTGTATTTTTGCCGCTCTATCAGTATTAGCTGTCAGTATGGCGGAAAAACTACCCGGGTTAAAAGCTTCTCAATTCGGCTTTTTATTAGCCTCCTGTGGTGCAGGAATGGCAGTTAGTGCGATTACTTTGGGTTATTGGGGCCAAAAATTCTCCCACACCCAATTAAGTCTCTGGGGTTCCTTGGGTATGGCGGCAGCTTTAATCGGTTTATCTCTAGCCACAAAGAGTTTAATTTTAGCCTTCGCTATGACCGCTTTATTAGGGATTTTTGCCGCTTTAGTCGGGGTTCCCATGCAAACTACCCTACAGGCAGATACACCCCCCGAAATGCGCGGTAAAGTCTTTGGTTTAGAAAACAATGCCGTTAATATTGCCCTCTCTTTACCCCTAGCTGTTGCGGGTATCGCCGAAACTCAATTCGGACTCCGACCAGTATTATTAGCTTTAGCAGTTATGGCAGTTATCGGCGGTGGTTTTACTTGGTACGTTTCTCGCAATTTATCTAAAGATTAGCGGAACTTTTCAGTTATCAGTTATCAGTTATCAGTTATCAGTTATCAGTTATCAGTTATCAGTTATCAGTTATCAGGAGTCAGGAGTCAGGAGTCAGGAGTCAGGAGATTGCTTTTATTTATTCTCCTATCTCCCATCTCCCCCGGCTCTTCTAGGTTCTGTGTGAGCATGGTATAATAGTAACACAGAACAGGAGGTGGGTTATGTGGATAAATTTTGATCAACTCCTCGATTTACCAAATGTAACAGTGGTCAATTATCAAAAAATTGATGAGACAATTT